>NZ_JAQGFU010000010.1:0-63689 GCF_030078455.1 Klebsiella sp. Ech2A
CTAACCAGCAGGGGCTGCTGACGATTAATCAGCTGCAGGGCGAGCTCGACGGCGGGCTTATCTCTCTGCCCGGCACGCTGGATGCGCGCAAGGATACCGCTGAGGCTTCCTTCCAGCCAAAACTCGATAACGTCGAGATTGGCACCATCCTTAATGCCTTTAACTACTCGTTGAACCTCACCGGTAAGCTCTCGCTGGCCGGTGATTTTTCCGGCCAGCGTATTGATGCCGACGACTTCCGCCGCAGCTGGCAGGGGCAGGCGCATCTGCAAATGAGCGATACCCGCACCGAAGGGCTCAATTTCCAGCAGCTGGTGCAGCAGGCCGTTGCGCGCAGCACCAACGTACAGGCGCAGGGGAACTACGATAACGCCACCCGCCTCGATTCCATGAGCAGCGACCTGCTGCTGGATAAGGGCGAGGTGACGCTGAAGAGCCTGCAGGGGCAGTCTGAGCTGATGGCGCTAACCGGGCAGGGCGGCCTGAATCTGCTGAAAGAAGATTGCGACATGCGCTTCAACGTCCGCGTGCTTGGCGGCTGGAAAGGCGAGGGCAAGCTGATCGAGCGACTCAAGCAGACGGCGATTCCGCTGCGAATCTACGGCAAGTGGCAGTCGCTAAGCTACAGCCTGCAGGTTGACCAGGTTCTGCGTAAACAGCTGCAGGATGAGGCGAAGCAGCGCCTGAATGATTGGGTTGAACGCAACAAGAACAGCCAGGATGGCAAAGACGTTAAGAAGCTGCTCGATAAGCTTTGACCGCGGCAGGACCCGTATCCCGGATGGCGCGATGCTTATCCGGGCTACGGCCCTGCGCTAATCCGAAGCCCCGGCGAGCGCTGCGCGACCGGGGAAGGTCATCATCCTATACTTCGTAACTCAGCTCATCGTCCTGCACAGGCGGTGGGATAATCTGCACCTTCTGCACCCGGTGGCTTTCAACCTGCAGGGTACGCAGAATGTAATCGCCAATCTTAACCTCTTCCCCGGCTTCAGGCACATGCTGGAGATATTCCATCAGCAGGCCGGCGATGGTGTGATACTCGCGCTTATCATCGAGCGGCAGGGGAACGTACTGGACTAAATCTTCGAGCGGCATATGGCCGTTGACCGTCCAGCTGCCGTCAGGATCCCGGGTAATATCATGGCGGGCGTCAATCTCTTCCGCCTCATTCGGCAGATTACCGGCAATCGTTTCCATCACGTCGCTCAGCGTCACCAGCCCCTCAACGGAGCCGAACTCATCGACCACGAAGGCAAAGTGGGTCCGGGCATGACGAAACTGCTCGAGGGCGGGAAGCAGCGGCAGCGTTTCGGGGAACACCAGCGGCTGGCGCAGCAGAACGTGGAGGTTGAGCGGCTCGTTGCGCAGCGACTGCTGCAGCAGATCGATAACGTGCACCACGCCGAGCAGGTCTTCGTCATCTTCCCCGCCGGTGACCACCAGCCGGGTATGCTGGTTTTTCTCCAGCAGCGCGCGGATCTCGGCTTCCGGTGCGCTCATATCGATATGCTCGATATCATGGCGTGAGGTCATAATGCTGCTGACGGTGCGCTGGTTGAGGTTAAGCACCCGCTCAATCATCCGCCGCTCCTGGGGGTTGAACAGCGGGCCGTCCTGCTGATTGACAATCAGCGCCGCGCTGTCCGTATTCAGCTCGGCGTTTTCCTTATGCCCGCTCAGCAGGCTCATCACCGCTTCCGTGGTGCGCTGGCGCAGCGTCAGATTGGCCGAGAGGAAACGACGGCGATTGAACAGCGCCAGCTGGTTGAGCGATTCAATAATCACCGAGAAGCCGATCGCCGCGTACAGATAACCTTTCGGGATTGGGAAGCCAAACCCTTCGGCGATGAGGCTAAAGCCGATCATTAACAGGAAGCTGAGGCACAGGATAACGATAGTCGGGTGGCTGTTAACAAAGCGGGTTAACGCTTTGCTGGCAAGCAGCATCAGGCTTATGGCGATAACCACCGCCGCCATCATTACCGCCAGATGGTCGACCATACCGACCGCGGTAATCACCGAGTCGAGCGAGAAGATGGCGTCCAGCACCACAATCTGCGTCACGACGCCCCAGAACCGCGCGCCTTTGCGTTGAACGGGATTATCGCTGTCCTTGCCTTCAAGACGTTCGTTAAGCTCAACCGTGGCCTTAAACAGTAAAAATAGCCCGCCAAACAGCATGATCAGGTCGCGTGCGCTGAAGCTCAGGTCATGATAGGTCAGCAGCGGCTTCGTCAGGGTGACTAGCCAGGATATCGATGCCAGCAGCAGCAGGCGCATCAGCATGGCCAACAGCAGGCCAATGACGCGGGCGCGGTCGCGCTGAGCGGGAGGAAGCTTTTCGGCAAGAATCGCGATAAACACCAGGTTATCAATCCCGAGCACCAGTTCAATAACGACAAGCGTTACCAGACCGGCCCAGATTGAGGGGTCGGCAATCCATTCCATCATTCGTTAAAACCTTTACAACATAAGCGTGCCATACGTCGATCATGGATAAGCGACTGCTAAATTGCAACTCGAATTATGTCGTATACGGTCGCTCAGACCCCGCCGCCGCTGAGGTCGGAGACAAATAAAAGTAATCGTGATGAATATTCCAGCGGATAAAATATAAACGTTATGGCTTATATTTATGCGAATTAACCGACTTATAAGTGATTGAAATCAGGATGGCCGCGGGGAGGCGGCTTATTGTGACTCTGAGCGCCAGCGGCGTTATATCGCGGCTCACCGCCGGCTATCGTTACGCGATTACCGCTCTCGCGGTACGATGCGCAGGCGGCTATTTGGCTGCATCATGGCGGTGAATAGTTTTTCCTACTACCTGATTGCGTGGATTGTGATATATCCGATTATATATGAGGATATTGATAGATTTATATGGCAATGGCAGGCGTATATTCTGGTCAGGTATAGGGAGAATATTTCAAAATATCTCGCCTTGACGCTCGTTTTAACGGAGCGCTAAGCGCTATTTAGTGGGCGCTTTCTGCACTGTTGAATTGTAAAATATCAATATAAATCAAGTTTTTATGGTGATTTTGCGTTTATTGGTACATAGATTAATCTTATGGGTAGAGATGGAAGGATAAGTCGGGTCCGTAACGATGAGCGCGCCTTGCGATCCAACGAAATAAATGGCATAAGAATTTTCTTAAATCGGCCTGTCGGCCATCATACTTTAAGTGTATTCTCTGGTTAAACGCGTAAATTCAGAATTTGACGGGAAGTCGGGCCGGTCGCAAACCTGTATTATCAGCAATAAATGCCGTTGATACATGCGGTCTGACAGGCATAGAAAGATCTATAACTTACGGATGGATATGAGAATGGCGAGTTTGAAAGCGGTTATTCCGGTAGCAGGGTTAGGTATGCATATGTTACCGGCAACTAAGGCGATCCCCAAAGAGATGCTGCCGATCGTCGATAAACCTATGGTTCAGTACATCGTTGACGAAATTGTTGCCGCCGGCATCAAGGAAATTGTGCTGGTTACCCATTCATCCAAGAATGCAGTTGAAAACCATTTCGATACCTCCTACGAGCTGGAAGCGCTGCTTGAACAGCGCGTGAAGCGCCAGCTTCTGGCCGAAGTGCAGGCTATTTGTCCGCCGGGCGTCACCATTATGAACGTACGTCAGGGGCAGCAGCTTGGTTTAGGCCACTCTATCCTTTGCGCCCGCCCGATTGTTGGCGATAACCCCTTTGTTGTCGTACTGCCGGATATCGTATTAGACGATGCAAGCGCCGATCCGCTGCGCTACAACCTTGCGGCGATGGTTGCCCGCTTTAATGAAACGGGGCGCAGCCAGGTTCTGGCGAAGAGAATGCCAGGCGATCTGTCAGAGTATTCGGTTATTCAGACCCGTGAACCGCTGGAAACGGAAGGGCAGATTGGCCGCATTGTGGAGTTTATCGAAAAGCCGGATGAGCCGCAGACCCTCGACTCCGACCTGATGGCCGTGGGGCGCTACGTTCTCTCTGCCGACGTGTGGAGCGAGCTGGAGCGCGCTGAGCCGGGCGCATGGGGCCGTATTCAGTTAACGGATGCCATCGCAGAGCTGGCGAAAAAGCAGTCCGTCGACGCTATGCTGATGACCGGTGAGAGCTACGATTGCGGTAAGAAGATGGGCTATATGCAGGCATTCGTTAATTACGGTCTGCGTAACCATAAAGAAGGCAGCAAATTCCGCGAGAGCATTAAGAAGCTGCTGGCCTAACGACGTGACGGCGACGCAGTAAAAATAGCGGGCTACGGAAGCAAAATTAAGAAGGTAAATCCCTCGATGCTTCTGTAGCCGGTTAGATAGCCTTTAGCCTGAAAGAAATGTTTATCTAAAAAACATATATAATCAGAGTGTTAGCGGTTTTAGATAAGTGTTTCAATGAATTTATCCGAAATACGCAGTATGGGAGAGTGGGGCGCGCGCGGATAACGACAGGATCGTGTAATGGTCAGACGAGCAGAATTTAATCTTAATGAAGAGTTACTTAGTAAGATTATTCTTAAAGAATATGCGTTATCCCGGCGATCATAAAAAAATAAAACTTGACTGAGATCATACTTACGCATTAAACATCGGTTATGTATGCATAAAAATGTGAAGTTTATGGATATGCATTCCCACATAAACATCGTGGAAAAACGCTATGAACAGGAGATATCGTCAAAGGATGAAAAGTAAATGAGCTGGCAATTTGTCTCCTTTTTTGGCGATAGCACCGTGCTGTTACCCAGCGCCGCGGGACTGTTGATTGTGTTGTTCCTGCGGGTACCATCCCGGCGGGTGGCCTGCCAGTGGGCACTCTTGTTCGGCATCACTGGCGCTATCGTTAGCGCATCGAAACTGGCCTTTATGGGCTGGGGCATCGGTATTCGTGAAATCGATTTCACCGGGTTTAGCGGGCATACCGCTCTGTCAGCCGCATTTTGGCCGATTTTTTTATGGCTCCTTTTCTCTCGCGCAACGACAGGAGTGCGTCGCGCAGCCGTCGTGGCTGGCTATGCCCTGGCGGCGCTGGTGGGTTACTCCAGATTAATGATTCATGCCCACTCCACCTCGGAAGTGGTCGCAGGCCTGCTGCTGGGCGCGAGCGGTAGCGCATTGTTCCTCCTGCTGCAATCGCGGACATCGCGAGCGGGGAATGTACAGCTTTCGTGGAGCGGGGTGTTCAGCGTAATTATGATCCCAGTACTGCTGCTTAACACTGGCGTAAAGGCGCCAACCCAGTCCCTACTGGGTGAAATTGCGGTGAAAATTGGCCCGCTGGAAAAGCCTTTTACCCGCGCGGATCTGCATAAGCACTTTTATTGATTGCGCCAAAGAGATGGCGTTGAGCTTACGGGCATCGCTCAATATCCAGGACATAGCGCGAGCGTCAGGATGGTTGCAGATTGATTAAGCGGGCATAAGCGGATTCATATTCGTGAAATAAATAACTGTTACTACATCCTGAGCAATATCCATGTTTTTTATAATGCTTGTGAGATGATTCCTAAATAGAGCGATAAGATTACCGTCTGATTTTAAATTAAGTTTGTCAAGTATAATCGACAAACTTAATCTATTAGATTTTGTAGTTGACCAGGATGCAAATCGAATGAGTTTTTTAGGGTTTTTTTATAAAAAACCTTTAAAAACAAGATAGTGCGTGGCTTCCTTGATGGTGAGGGTGTTAAGGTAACAAATTTTGTGACGTTGCTTAATAAGCTCAATGCCGGTTGCGTGTTTGTTTTTAGCGCCGGCAAAGATGGTTTTTAATGAGTGAATAATTTTCATTTACTCTCCCATTTGGCTGCAGAATCTCGTAAACTTGATGCCGCTGAAATTATAGTGAGTGATTAATTATTCGACGGACATGAAGTCGGTCAATTGGCTTAAAAAGGAAGTACAGTGCATTGGTAGCTGTTAAGCCAAGGGCGGTAGCGTCTTTAAATGGTCGAGAATCGCTGGTCGGCAACATTTTTAGTTCCCTTGATACTACGCGAGATGTCGAAAAACGCGCCTTTGAGTCGGTATCCACAGCGTGAATACACCTTCATCTCAGGTCATTTTTGAAACTGGCCTACAGAGTATGGATGACCTGATACCTGGGCATATGACTCAAGTCGCAGGTATGAGCGCCAGAAACGCCGGATGGTGGTTGTCAGGAGTGTTAACACAGGGCATTGTAGATAAATGCTGTCTGTTATATGTCGGCTATTTTTTCAGAATTTCCTTATGTAGGCTGAAAATGTAATAGGCTGTATGTTCGACGTATAACCTGAGCCGTTGAGTGGTTTTCCTGGGTAAAGAAAACTTAAATTTCAGTTTGTTAAGCTTGATTTCTGACGGCTACCATTTAGTGTGCATACCTAGAACAGGTAGCTGGCGTATATTGATAAGAAATTTGAGGCGCAGCGAATGATGCCATGATTACTTCACATTTTTACTGTAACTAACTGATTTTAAATAAATAAAAATTATAATTAAATCACTGTGTTTTCTATTTTTTGTAAAAATCGCTGTTATAAACAGACGGTGTTGTTGTGCTTTTTGTGTTTTATTTATGAAGTTTATTGAGCTATTGTGTTAGCTCATGTAAGTCGTTTTTTCATCCGATGATAAGGAGTCATTATGAAGAAAACTATGAGCGTATTGGCGGTGCTGATGCTGGCAGGCGCGTCTATGGGTGCCTCAGCCGCACCTGCTAACACTTCAACCATGAGTACTGGCACCACTACTATGATTGGCGTTGGGGTTGGTGTAGCTGTTGCTGCGGGGATCGCAGTTGCTATGGCTAACAACGATGGTAACTCTAACAGTAATACTAGTACCACGACCACAACAGCAACAACCCGCTAAGCCAAAAAATATAATTTATAACCACACGAAAGTGTGGTTATTTTTCATTATCCTTCTGTGCAGGGTATTTCTCGTGCGCTATTTAACGTTGCTGCTTTGCCTGCTGTGTTTACAAGCTTGTACTCCGTCCCAACGTAGCGTTGGGGACACTTTTAAACAGGCGCTGCTTGGTCAGGATGATATCACCATCCCAGATGCCAGGATCGCCAGCCTGCCAGCCCCTTATGGCAGTATTTACCTCCGCCTTCCTCAGGTGCCACGCCTATATGTAGCCGGTTATCATCAAGATGGCCTGGATTATTGGGTGACCAGCGATCAGGTGGTTTTTGTAACCCAAAATGGGCGTCTGGTTAAGTCCTTGGGCTATCGGGATAATTTACTATCGGTTTCCAACCTGCAGCAGGATCCGCTGCTGAGGGCGAAGGCGCTACGTGATGGGGCGAGTTGGACCCGCACCGTCCGCTGGACGGAGAAGGGAAACCCTCTTTCTTCCGTATTGACATCCCGTTTTAGCTTGCAGGGCAGTGAAGTACTCAATCTGGCCGGGAAGTCGATACCTTGCCAGATTTGGCAAGAAGATGTTTCACTTCAGGCTACCGGCAGCAGCTGGCAAAATATATTCTGGATTGATGCCGCCACGGGACAGGTTCGTCAGAGCAAACAGTATCTTGGCGCTGTACTACCTGTTGAAATCAGCCTTCTGAAAGCGACGATGCCATAATGAAAATAAAAACAAGCATATTTGGATTTTGCGGAATGCTGGCGTTTAGCTCGGCTGCAGCCCTGGCAGATGGGCAAGTCGTGATTTATTCTCCCGGCGGAGGATATAGCCAGACCGTTAATCAGGTGAAGGATTTGCGTCAGCTGGTCGCCGACCCGGCGTTCGGTCAATACCAGCCGGGGATGGTGATTGCGACTCCGACTGCGACGCGCCTGGCAAACCAGGAATTGCAGCAGACGCTTACCCGGTTACATCGCTGGGCAGGCCGTGAAGAGGGTGACCGTGCAGCGGCAATTAATCAGGTGATCGCTCAGCTTAAGGATATAAAAGTTACAGGCAGGCAATTTACCTCTCTCGATCCGGCATTAGTGAACAATAATGATAAAGCTAACCGGACATTGAGCGGTGATTACAGCCTGTATCAGGCTTCGGAAACCGGTTCTGTTACTCTGTTTGGTCCCGTCAGCAGGGCTGGAACGCTGGTGTGGCAGCCGGGGCGCCAGGTCAGTGAATATCTCGATGGCCATGATTATTTGTCCGGGGCCGAGCTCAGTCAGGTGACGGTGATCGATCCCGATGGTGCCGTTCGTGTTGCGCCAGTAGATTACTGGAACCGACGGCATGTCGAGCCTCAACCGGGGAGTATTATCGTGGCGTCGTTTGCCTCAAGCGCTTTGCCTGCGGATAATGAAGACCTGAATCAGAAAATCATCTCAGTTCTGACGCATCGGATGCCAAATTAATGAAAAGAGACTTCCTCCTTAGCTTACTTACCGTTTCCGTTGCGTTTGCCTGCCACGCTGAGGAAGCTGAAACTTATCCGCTCCCTTTGGGGCCCTCTCAATCGGATTTTGGCGGTGCGGGTTTGATGCAAACGCCCACCGCGCGCGTTCCTCAGGAAGGGGAAATTAGCGCCAACTATCGTAATAATGACCAATATCGTTTTTACTCCATCTCAATTGCGATGTTCCCGTGGCTGGAGACGACGCTTCGCTATACCGACGTGCGAAATCGCCTTTACAGCAACGATCCCAGCTTCAGCGGTAGCCAAAGTTATAAAGATAAATCGTTTGATATCAAACTGCGTTTATGGGAAGAGAGCCACTACCTTCCACAGGTGGCTTATGGAATGCGGGATATCGGCGGGACCGGTTTATTTGACAGCGAATATTTTGTCGCCAACAAAGCTGTGGGGCCATTTGACTTCTCTCTGGGAATTGGCTGGGGGTATATCGGAAACAGCGGTAATATTACCAACCCTTTCTGTTCCTACAGTGATAAATACTGCGAACGCTCAGCTAGTCGGTCAGCAGGAGATTTTAACTTTAGCGATACGTTCAAAGGGCCAGCTGGCGTATTTGGTGGCGTTTCGTGGCAGACACCATGGCAACCGCTGCGGCTTAAATTAGAATATGATGGCAATAATTATCGCGATGATTTTGCAGGACAGCTATCGCAAAGCAGCAAATGGAACTGGGGTATGGTTTATCGACTCACTGACTGGATGGATGTGAACGCCAGCTATGAGCGCGGTAATACGTTTATGTTTGGCTTCACCTTGCGTATGAACGCCAATGAGTTGCGCCCATTTTACCAGGATCCGAAACCAGCTTATCAACCTGAAGAGCAGACTCCACACGTCGTGCAATATAGCGTAGCGGCTAATCAGCTGAATGAGCTGGAAGACACTGCCGGGTTGAGCGGGCCTCGCGTGGAGATTACGGGAGATAAATTGAAAGCCAGCGGGGAACAGGATAAATACCTGAACACGCAACACGGGGTGGATCGCGCCAATCTGATCATGGTGAACGATCTTCCTGCTAACGTGAAAACCCTCGAGGTCACTCAGTCCCGCTTTGGCATGCCGCTGGTCACTACGAGTACGGATGTTGCCAGTCTGCGGCAACAGCAGGAAGGTTATCCTCTTGGCCAAGAGCAACCGTTACGCCAGCAGCGAATCGAACCTGACACCACTCAAGGTCAGGGCTTCTATAAGGATAAGAACCGTTTAGATTATAGCCTCAGCCCGGTTTTACGCCAGTCAGTGGGAGGGCCTGAAAGTTTCTACATGTACCAAATTGGTGTGGTCGGCGATGCCAGCTACTGGCTGACCAACAATTGGCTGGTTGAAGGGAGTGTCTTTGCCAACGTCACGAATAACTACAATAAATTCAATTATGACGGTACACCTTCAGATTCTACCTTACCACGCGTCCGTACCCATATTCGTGACTATGTAGAGAATGATGTCTATGTCCAGTCGCTGCAAACAAACTATGTGCGGGCATTAGGCAATGATTTCTACGGCCAGATATACGGCGGTTACCTGGAAATGATGTATGGCGGCGTAGGGGCTGAACTGCTGTACCGCCCGTTGGATGCCAACTGGGCCGTGGGGATCGATGGCAACTACGTGAAACAGCGTGACTGGGACAGCATGATGCAGTTCACGAATTACAAAGTCGCCACCGGCCATTTAACGGGGTACTGGCGGCCGTGGTTTGCGGACGATATATTGTTAAAGCTGAGCGTGGGGCAGTATCTGGCTAAGGATAAGGGCGCGACCCTGGATATCTCTAAGCGCTTTGATAGCGGGGTAGTGATTGGCGCGTATGCCACGCAGACTAACGTTTCTAAAGAAGAGTATGGCGAAGGTTCCTTTACCAAAGGGTTCTACATCTCTATTCCGCTTGACCTGATGAGCACCCAGCCAACCCGTAGTCGGCCAACTATCAGCTGGACTCCGTTAACGCGTGACGGTGGTCAGATGCTGGGCCGGCAGTATCAGCTTTATGATATGACTTCGGACAGGGATAAGCCGATTGCTCCTTAATACCTAAGTACCTGTTTGTAAAACAGCTCTTTAACCGTTAAAAAGTAGGTGTATGCAATGAGTTGCTTGAATTGCAGTAGAGCCTGGGCGCTGAGAAACTAATTCAGATGTGAGTGTTTTGGGGCATTATGACGCACCTTGTGCGGGTTAATGAATCTTTGTCTTTGTCCGCGGCACGTCGGTCAAAGCATTAAATTAGAATAAATGATGGTAGATGTATCATGGAAAGACGATTTTTGAAAATAAGTGGGCTGGCATTAGCGCTTGGCCTGTTAAGCGGTTGTACGGTCGTTCCTGGCCAAGGTTTAGGCACCTGGAATAAAGATGTCATTAAGCCGACAGACAGTGACTATGATATCAATAAGCTGGTTAACGTTTATCCAATGACGCCTGGCCTGATTGAGCAACTGCGTCCGAATACGGTTATGGCGCGGCCTAACCCGCAACTGGATAACTTGCTGAAGAGCTATGAGTACCGCATCGGGGTGGGTGACGTATTGATGGTGACCGTGTGGGACCACCCGGAGTTAACAACGCCAGCGGGCCAGTACCGAAGCGCCAGCGATACCGGCAACTGGGTTAATGCTGACGGCACGATCTTCTATCCCTATATAGGGAAAATACAGGTGGTGGGAAAAACCCTGAGTCAGGTGCGTCAGGATATAGCTAGCAGGCTGACAACTTATATTGAAAGCCCGCAGGTGGACATTAGCGTTGCGGCATTCCGTTCACAAAAAGCCTATGTCACTGGCGAAGTGATAAAATCTGGACAGCAGCCAATTAGCAACATACCTTTGACCGTGATGGATGCCATCAATAATGCCGGTGGCCTGGCTCCTGATGCCGACTGGCGAAATGTGGTGTTAACGCATAATGGCAAAGATACTAAAGTGTCATTGTATGCGCTAATGCAAAAAGGCGATCTGACCGAAAACCATTTGCTTTATCCCGGTGATATTCTGTTTGTACCGCGCAATGACGATCTGAAGGTCTTTGTTATGGGGGAAGTAGGCAAACAGAGCACTATGAAGATGGATCGTAGTGGCATGACTTTAGCTGAAGCCTTGGGTAATGCCGAAGGAATATCTCAATCATTGAGTGATGCTACTGGTGTGTTTGTTATCCGGCAAATGAAAGCCGATAAGCAAGGGAAGATTGCCAACATATATCAATTAAATGCGCAAGATGCATCGGCAATGGTTCTAGGAACCGAATTCCAATTACAACCATATGATATTGTCTATGTAACAGCAGCGCCTATTGTTCGTTGGAATCGTGTGATTTCTCAGCTGGTACCAACTATTAATGGGGTGCATGAGATGACTGAGGCTGTACGTTTCGTTAGAAACTGGAACTGACCATGTTTAACTCTATTTTAGTTGTGTGTACGGGCAATATATGCCGTTCACCTACTGGTGAGCGGCTATTGAGGCGAGAACTTGCTAACTTAAAAATCACGTCTGCAGGAATAGGTGCTCTGGTCGGGAAACCTGCTTATTCGATGTCTGTGGAGGTGGCAAAAAGTCATGGTTTATCATTGGAGGGTCATGTCGCAAGACAGATCACTAAGGCTGATTGTCAGGAAAACGATTTAATCTTGGTTATGGAGAAACAACATCTAGAGTATGTGTGTAAATTATCTCCAGAGATTCGAGGGAAAGTAATGTTCTTTGGTCATTGGCTTGACCGTAAAGAAACACCTGACCCTTATGGTAAATCATTAGAAGCATATGAATTTGCCTATAATCATTTAAACGAATCAGCTTTAAAATGGGCTGAAATGTTACAGAGATAGTTAGGAATATTATGACTGAAAGAATCAAGCAGGCCAGACAATCATCCAAAGATAATGATGAGATTGAATTCAGTAGGTTGATAGGCGTCTTCATCGATAACAGACGGTTGATTTTTGGTATTACATCTTTGTGCGTTTGCTTTGGGCTCGTTTATGCTCTGTTGGCAACACCGATTTATCGAAGTGATGCGCTGATACAAGTTGAGCAGTCAGCCGGTAGCAATATTCTGAGTAGTCTTTCTGATGTATTGCCAACGGGCCAACCTGAATCATCAGCTGAAACCCAGCTTCTCCAATCCAGATTGGTTATCGGTAAAACTATAGATGACCTGGATTTGACTACACGATTAGAACACGATCACTTCCCGGTCGTCGGGAAAGGCCTGTCGAGGATTTTTGGGGAGTCAAAGAAAACAGCAAAAGAAAGTCTTTCTATCGCCAGATTTACGGTTCCAGCGGAGCTGTTAAATGTTTCGATGAAAGTGACGATTGTTGATAATAACCACTACAGCCTCGATGTTCCTGATGTCGGTAAGTTTGACGGAACTAAAGGTAAGCTTTTATCAACTGATGGTATAGAGCTGCTGGTTAATGATATTGATGCTGAGCCTGGTGATGCATTTAATATGACTAAACAGACGATTCAAAAAACTGTTGCTAATATATTATCGAATCTTTCTGTCAGTGATAAAGGAAAAGACAGTGGAATCTTACAAATTAGCTATGACGCAGAAAGTGAAAAGGAAGCTAATTTAGTTTTATCCAGTATTACGCAAAACTATTTGTTGCAAAACATTGAGAGAAAATCAGAAGAAGCTGATAAAAGTTTGCAGTTTTTAGAAAAGCAACTGCCTGCAGAGAGAACATCTCTTGATGAAAATGAAGACAAACTTAATCAGTTTCGTCAGGAGAATGACTCAGTTGACTTGTCCCTGGAAGCTAAATCTGTATTGGATACGATGGTTTCGGTTGAGTCTCAGCTCAATCAGTTAACATTCAGAGAGGCTGAAATTTCAAAACTGTACACAGTGCAACATCCAGCGTACAAAGCACTGCTTGAGAAGAGAGCAGTTTTAGAGAAAGAGAAAGTTAACTTAGGTAAGCGCGTAGAAAAATTACCGAAAGTGCAGCAAGAAATTCTCAGACTGACGCGTGACGTAGAGTCGGGTCAAGCTGTTTACATGCAGATGCTTAATAAGCAACAGGAATTGAGAATCAATAAAGCCAGTACCGTTGGTAACGTAAGGATTGTTGATAATCCATTAATCCAGGATTATCCAGTTGCACCTAAGAAATTACTAATCCTGGCTATCTCTGTGTTTATTGGGATAATTTTGTCGGTTTGTGCAGTGATTGTGAAACTTCTACTGCATAAGGGAATTGAAAGCGCTGAACAGCTTGATGAGATTGGCGTCAATGTTTATGCGTCTATTCCTTTTTCTGACTGGCAGTCACGAAATGGTCAGAAACGTGCGAAAAACGATAATCGTCCAGAAGGTTTGCTTGCAATTAATAACCCCGCAGACTTGGCAATTGAGGCAATTCGTGGTTTAAGAACCAGTCTGCACTTCGCAATGCTTGAAGCTAAAAACAACGTAATCATGATCACGGGTGCTACACCTGGAATCGGTAAGTCGTTTACAAGCCTCAACTTAGCAGCGGTTATTGCGCAACAGGGCAAAAAAGTACTGGTCATTGATGCCGATATGAGAAAGGGTCATTTACATGATGCATTTGGTCTGATTAATAAAGGAACGGGGTTATCTGCATATCTCGCCGGCGTTATTGATTACGATCAGGTTAAATCGCCGACAGGAGTCGATAACCTTACATTAATTGTCAGGGGTAGCAACCCGCCTAACCCATCTGAACTGCTGATGGGGAATCGTATGACAAACCTGCTAGAAAAAGCCGGTGCGGAATATGACTTAGTTATAGTCGATACCCCTCCTGTGTTGGCGGTAACAGATGCAGTAATCATCGGTGCACTTTCCGGCACTACCCTATTAGTTTCTAAGTTTGAAACTAATACAGTTAAGGATGTGGAAATCTGTTATCAACGGTTTGAACGCGTTGGTGTTGAAGTGAAGGGTGTTATCATCAACGGCGTAATGAAACGTGCTGCAAATTATTACTCTTACGGTTCATATGCAGAATATGGATATAAGTACGAGAGTGATAAGTAAGTCTCTGAATCAAGGACAATCCAGGTTGTCCTTGATTACATAAAAGTAAAGAGCATATTTGTATATATTGAATGATATTATACTGTGTGGTTAAATTTTACATTCAATATCTACAACTTTAGCGATAATCAGGAACGTTATGTTAGAAAGAATATTTATATATACATATGTGCTTTCTTTGGCTATCCCTGGACGATGGAGACTGATGCCAGAACTTGACCACTATGGTGGTGCAGAAGTTGCGATTTCTCCATTTGATATTCCCTTGTTTTCATACCTGATTGTGAAGTTATTATTGATCGTTATTTTTAATAAAAACACAAAGATTAAACTCACAACAGATATCAAAGTTATTGCGCTATATTTATTTTGCAATGCTATTTTCTTTATTTTTGGTGATTCATATTTCTGGTCATCGCTTGAACTTCTTAGATATATAAAGTTCTTTATCGTCTTCTTAATTATCAAGTTCGCACTGCTCAATGATGAAAAAAACCACGACACCTTATTTAATGCAATTCTTGTGGTTATTGTTATTCAGTTAATCACTTCCTTAATACAGCAAGTATTTGGTGTGACGATTTCAGGAAAAGGCGGTGATGAAGTTGGACTTAACAACGTTGATGGTGAATTATATCGTTCGGCTGGTACATTAGGGCATCCAGGTACGCTTTCTCAGTTCATTGTTACAATTTGCCCATTCTTATGGATGGAGGCGATGAACAAGAGTGGTTTCAGGAAAATGGTATTCATGGCTGGATACTTCATTTCGGTGGTAATCGTTGTGCTTTCATTCGCCAGAACAGGGATTGCAATGATAGCCGTTGCTACGCTATTGATGATTTTCCACTCATTGTTCAGTAAAGGTAAGTTTTTCAGCAAAATTACGATTTGTGCCGTTTTACTTGTTGCTGCATTTATTTTTATTGATACCTACTTTGGTGTTATTTACGATAGGTTCATAAATGCACCGGATGAAAGTGGCGAAATTCGTATCGTACTGGCCGAGATCGCACTGAAAATGATCACTAGCCACCCATTCTTCGGCATCGGTCTTAATACATTTACCACCGTCATGACAAAGTATGATGTGACCAATATATCCAGTTGGTGGCCTCATCCCGTTCATAATATCTATTTGTTGATAATGTCAGAAACAGGAATATTAGGTTTTGGTCTGTTTATGTTCATGAATTTTTATTTTGTGAGACTGATTGTTAAAGGAATCAGACTGAAAGATCCGTATGACTCTAAGATATTGTACGCATCAGGCGTTTCTATCCTGTCAATCGCCTTCTTTGGTATGCTTGGTTGGTCATGGCGGTTAGATTCAATACAGGGACTTTACTGGTTAGTATTGGCAATGATTTCTGCTTCTTATACGCGTGCGAAAAACAATAAGAAACTGTCAGAGAGTGAAGATTAAATGAAAAAAATAGGGTATTTCCCACCGCCTAGCGAAAAAAATTCCTATACGATTCGTATGCGTGATTTGCTTGGTCAATTTGGTGATGTAACTCCGATATCGCCTAAGAATTGGAAGGACACTATTTTTTCAATAAATAAATATGACATTATCGTATTTAACTGGCTGGAAAATAGATGTTTTGGTAAAGATGGGAGGTTTAATTTGTTGTCTTTCATTATCTCAATGTTATGGTTTTTGATAATGAGATATTCCGCCAAGAAAATAATTTATGTTCGCCATAATATTTACCCACACAATATTTTGGATGAAAATAAGAAACTTAGTGTAAAAATAATGAACTACTTTGAGAGTAAAAGCTCTTATACCATTGTTCATTCAAAATCTGCTTGTTCAGCCGGTAGGATTTATGTTCCTCACCCGCTTTATGAACTGAAGTCTGTTTCACCAGTAAATGAGATTGACGATGAAAAGTATTTTGTATGCTTTGGGCGCATTGAAAAATATAAGAAACTGGATGAATTAATAAAAAGCTGGCCATTAGACCTGAAGCTGATTATAGCCGGTAGTTCTGATGATAAAAATTATTGTTTTCAGTTGAAGACATTAGCAGCTGGAAAAAAAATTGAGATCGTTGATAAATTTATCAGTGATGAAGAGGCGTATAATTTGGTGAGTCGAGCTGAATACTCAATTTTACCCTCTGACAGCAAAAGTATGATCGTCAGTGGCAGTTTCTTCTTCTCTATTTCAGCTGGAACTCCGGTCATCGCGGTGAAAAGTGATTTTTATAACTTACTTAATGTCTATAATGGAGAGCTGATCCTGGTTAATGGTATTGGTGACATTGGCTCTGCGATACGAAACTTACCAAAAAAACAAAAAATAATGAGTACAGAGTTTACGAGCCAATTTAGTGATGACGCTATCATCGACTCTCTCAGGGTAATAATTAAATAACTTTGCCCTGTTAATATTAAAAACAAGCTTTCATTAGATAATTATATAATTGCTGTTATTAAACTTAATTCATTTTAAAAAGGATACATATGAAAATTCTTCGTGTAATCCCATCAATGGATCCTAAAAAAGGTGGGCCATCTGAAGGTATCAGACAAATTCAAAATGAAATTCAAAAACAGCAATTGAATATAGAATGCGATATTGTCTGCATGGATGATGAGAATAATATAAGCCCTGCGAATTCTAATTTAAAAGTTTTCAATGTTGGTGAGGGGAAGGGGGGCTATTCTTACTCAAAAAACCTCAAAAACTGGCTAACCCAAAACATAAGAAACTATGACTTAGTTATAATTCACGGCGTATGGCAATATCACAGTGTCGTAACCAGCTCGGTTTGCCTTAATGAAAAAGTACCTTATCTTTTATATTCACATGGCATGTTAGATCCATGGTTCAAAAAAGCCTATCCACTCAAGCATGTTAAGAAGATGATCTATTGGATGCTTTTTGAAAAAAGGGTGGTCAATAAAGCACGTTCGGTGGTTTTTACATGTGAAGAAGAGAAAATTTTAGCCAGGGAATCGTTCCCTTTCTACACGCCAAATGAGAGTGTAACTGCTTATGGCACAGCAGGAAGTACTTTTGAAAGAAGCTCCTCGGTGGAAACCTTTTATGCAAGCTACCCTGAGCTAAGTAATAAAAAACTAATACTCTTTGTAGGTAGAATTCACGAGAAAAAAGGGTGTGATATTCTATTGAATGCATTTGCTAAAATTAAAGAACGTGCTCAAGGTTATCATGTATTCTTTGCCGGCCCTGATGATAGCGAATATGCAAAATCCTTAAAGGTAGAAACAAAGCAGCTTGGTTTACAAGATGTGGTTACTTGGGGTGGGATGCTACAGGGTGAGAAAAAATGGGGGGCATACTTTGCGAGTAAAGTATTTGCATTACCATCTCACCAGGAAAACTTTGGCATCGTAGTGGCTGAAGCTCTCTCTGCTTCATTACCGGTACTGATATCGAATAAAGTAAATATCTGGCGCGAGATAGAAGCTGAAAATTCCGGATTAATTGCTGATGATACTGTGGAATCATTCAGTAAAAAAATGTTAGAGTTTATTGAACTCAGTGATGAAGAACAGGATATGATGAGAATTAATGCGAAGAAGTGTTTCGATGATAAATTCGAAATTTCCAAAGTTGCAAAATCATTCGAAAAAATTATAAATGAAAGAGTCATAAATGGATGAGATAACCAAGTCAAGCTTCTCTCTTCAAAACAAAATTTATCGTGTAATTTGGGCTGTATTTAACCTCCTCTTTTTTAGATTTTCCCCGAGACCATTTTTTAAATGGAGAGTCCTTATTCTTAAACTGTTTGGGGCTAAAATATCTTTTAGCTGTCGAGTCTACGGATCCAGTAAGATTTGGAGCCCTAAAAACCTTATAATGGAGGAGCAGACGACCATTGGCCCTAATGCAAATATTTACAATCAGGGAACGATTAAACTGTGTAAATTAAGTACGGTCAGCCAGGATGCTTCTCTTTGTGCCAGTTCGCATCGATATCAAAGTAGAAAGCATGAGTTAATTCTGTGTCCTATTACTATTAACGAAAAGGCATGGATCTGTGCTGAAGCGTTTGTAGGGCCAAATGTGAATGTTGGTGAGGGCGCAGTACTTGGTGCCCGCTCTGTCGCGAAAAAAGACCTTGAACCTTGGGCTGTTTATGACGGTAATCCCTGTGTGAAGGTTAAAGATCGAATAATGAAAGACATCTAGATTCAAACGCTGGTATAGGATTTATTTATATTTGCTTTATAAAAGTAAAATCAAGTATTGATAAATGAAATTAGCTAATTAAATATTTGTTGATAAAAAACACAACTGAGTTCTAAGTTGTTTTTATAATTTCTTTCAATATAGCTCGAAAATAAATAAGGGAAAGTTATGTCTAAAGTTGCTTTGATTACCGGTATTACTGGCCAAGACGGTTCATACTTAGCTGAGTTTTTACTTGAAAAAGGCTATGAAGTTCATGGGATCAAAAGACGTGCATCCTCCTTCAACACCTCACGCGTAGACCACATTTATCAGGATCCTCACTCCCCAAATCCTAAGCTTCATCTGCATTACGGTGACCTGACTGATACATCGAACTTAACGCGTATTTTGGAGCAAGTTAAACCAGACGAAGTTTATAACCTGGGGGCGATGAGCCATGTTGCTGTTTCATTTGAATCCCCGGAATACACTGCTGACGTTGATGCGATCGGTACATTACGACTGCTGGAAGCAATTCGCTTCTTAGGTTTAGAGAAAAAAACGAAATTCTACCAGGCTTCAACCTCTGAACTGTACGGACTGGTGCAAGAAATCCCACAAAAAGAAACCACGCCATTCTACCCACGTTCACCGTATGCAGTAGCAAAGCTGTACTCATATTGGATTACTGTGAACTACCGTGAATCCTACGGTATGTATGCCTGTAACGGTATTTTGTTCAACCACGAATCTCCACGTCGCGGTGAAACCTTTGTAACCCGTAAAATTACCCGCGCATTAGCAAACATCTCTCAAGGCCTGGAGTCTTGTCTGTATTTAGGTAACATGGATTCTCTGCGTGACTGGGGCCATGCAAAAGACTACGTCAAAATGCAATGGCTGATGCTGCAACAGGAAGTCCCTGAAGACTTTGTTATTGCTACCGGCGTACAGTACTCGGTAAGACAGTTTGTTGAGTTTGCGGCTGCCGAACTGGGTATTACTTTACGCTTCGAAGGTACAGGTGTTGATGAGAAAGGTATTGTAGAAAGCGTTACTGGTGACAATGCCCAGGGTGTTAACGTTGGCGATGTGATCGTGGCAGTTGACCCACGTTATTTCCGTCCAGCAGAAGTAGAAACTCTTCTGGGCGATCCATCAAATGCGCACAAAAAACTTGGCTGGAAGCCAGAAACTACCCTTCAGGAGATGGTCGTCGAGATGGTGCAGCACGATCTGGAAGCCGCTAAGAAACACTCACTCTTGAAGTCTCATGGTTTCAATGTAGCACTGTCTCAGGAGTAAAGTAGATGATTAAAAGCAAGGTCTATGTTGCTGGTCATAAAGGGATGGTCGGTTCGGCCATCGTCAGGAATTTATCTGTCAGGGATGATATAGAAATTATTACCGCTGACAGAAATGAACTTGATTTACTTGATACCAATAGCGTTAACGACTTTTTTCGTAAAAACAAAATAGACCAGGTGTATCTTGCAGCAGCAAAAGTTGGGGGCATTGTTGCTAACAATACTTATCCAGCTGATTTCATTTATCAGAACTTAATGATTCAAAATAATGTTATCAATGCTGCGCATAACAACGGTGTTCAAAAGTTAATGTTTTTAGGCTCATCCTGTATTTATCCTAAACTAGCAACTCAGCCTATTACCGAGGGGCAGTTACTACAAGGAACTCTTGAGCCAACCAATGAGCCTTATGCGATAGCTAAGATTGCGGGTATCAAATTATGTGAGTCTTATAATCGCCAGTATAATCGTGATTACAGATCCGTGATGCCTACCAATTTGTATGGTGAGAACGATAACTTCCATCCGAGTAACTCGCATGTAATCCCAGCGTTGATGCGCAGATTCCATGAAGCCAAACAGCAAAACGCTTCTGAGGTTATCGTATGGGGCAGCGGTAAGCCGATGAGGGAGTTTCTCCATGTTGATGACATGGCTGCAGCTTCTATCTACGTGATGGAGTTAAATACTGAGACTCTTAACCAGAATGTTCAGCCTATGCTGTCTCATATCAATGTAGGCACGGGGATCGACTGTACAATCAGGGAACTTGCAGAAACAATTTCGCGAGTTGTGGGCTTTGAAGGAAAAATTACTTTTGATGCCGAAAAACCTGATGGCGCTCCCCGCAAACTGCTGGATGTGAGCCGCCTTCAGAATTTGGGATGGAAGTACAGTATTGACCTAGAAGAAGGGCTCACAAAGACATATCAGTGGTTTTTAGCTAACCAGGGTAAATTCCGTGACTAGAGTTTTTTTGGATGATAGTATTTTCAAAATTATTGTTGAACATGCTCCTCTGATTTCAATTGATCTCATTATTGAAAATTCTAATAGTGAAATTTTACTAGGTGAAAGGGTCAACAGACCTGCTAGGGGTTATTTGTTCGTTCCCGGTGGACGGATAAGAAAGGATGAGACAATAAATGAAGCTTTCACTCGACTAACTCAAATGGAATTGGGGATTGCCCAGTCATTGAGTTCAGCTAAATTCCTTAGTGTTTATCAGCATTTCTATGATGATAATTTTTCTGGGAGTGATTTTTCAACCCATTATATTGTTTTGGGCTATAAGCTCTTTCTGAATAATGATGAGCTTAAACTCCCAGTGGAACAACATTCGTCATATAGTTGGATACCGAAAGCTGATATTCTTAATCATCCTAAAGTGCATGATTATACTAAGGATTATTTTCGAACGACTTCATAACATTTTATCTGAGTCCATATGAAAATATTAGTCTATGGTATTAATTACGAGCCGGAACTTACTGGGATAGGTAAGTATAGCGGAGAAATGAGCCGGTGGTTTGCTGATAACAACAATGAAGTTACCGTTGTTACGGCTCCACCGTATTATCCTGAATGGAAACTGACTAAACCCTATAAGAACAGATATAGTAAAGATGTTGTCAATAATATATCTGTTTTCCGCTCGCCACTTTATATTCCGACAAGACCAGGGTTTGTAAAACGAGTTGTTCACCTGTCCTCATTCGCTTTAAGTTCCAGTTTTAACTTATTGCGGCTGTTGAAGCTCAAGCCTGATGTTGTGATATATGTAGTGCCAACGCTTTTCTGTGCATTACCGGTATTGATTTACACCAAGATCACAGGCGCTAAATCTGTTATTCATATACAGGATTATGAGCTTGATGCAATGTTTGGCCTGGGAAGCAGTAACGGAAAGGGAAGTAAGTTATCGTCCTTTCTATTTTATTTGGAAAGTAAGATACTTAAAAAGTTCGATAGAGTATCTACTATCTCCAAAAATATGCTGAACAAAGCAAGAGCTAAGGGCGTTGAAGATAAAAACCTTGTTCTCTTTCCTAACTGGTCTGAAACCGACAGGTTTAGAAATGTCGTCGTGTCCGGGGATTTTTACTCAGAACTTGGCATAAGTGTAAGAAGTAAAATTGTTTTATACTCGGGCAATATTGGTAAAAAACAAGGCTTAGAGAATTTGATACCTATAGCCAAAAAGTTTGAAGACGAGGATATCGTCTTTCTAATTGTAGGTGACGGCGTAGGTAAAAAAGATCTGTATGATGCATCGGTTAGTGCAGGTTCGAAGAATATCTTATTTAAGCCTTTGTTACCGTATGAACAGTTACCAATGCTGTTAGCTATTGCTCATTGTCATCTGGTAATACAGAAAAGAGGTGTTGCTGATGCGGTTCTACCTTCAAAACTAACTAATATACTTGCTGCCGGTGGACAGTCTGTAATTACAGCTGAAGCTGACACAGAATTAGGTCTGGTTTGCAGGGATAACGAGGGGCTTGCGGTTCTTGTAGAACCTGAAAATGAACTGGCTCTTGAGAAAGGTATCAGGAAATGCTTGCAGTTGCCTAAGTTTAATCAAGTTGCTCAACTTTATGCTGAGAATAATCTTGCAAAGGAAAATGTAATGGCGAGTTTTCTTGCTGAGCTTCAGAGATTGTCAAAAATATAACTGTAGATTTTAGTATCGATTAAGGACAAGCAAGCAGGGATTGCTTTAGCTGGAGTTATAATGAAAAAACTTACTTCTAATATAGCTTTTCTGATGTCGGAAAAGGTTATTGTTTTACTTATTGGTTTGCTGTCTAATGTAGTCGTTATTAGATATTTAGGCGTTGAGAATTTCGGTAATCTCGCTCTATTTCAGGTTTATTATGCATTAATAGTATCGATCACTGAGTTTGGGCTGAGAAGAGTATACTCATCCTTGCAGAGTATAAAAAGGGAGAAGCTAGTTTTCCTGCAAACTCTTAAAATAAAACTACTGATCTCATTCATCTTCAGTCTGATAGTGGTTGCATTTATTGGCCTTCGTGGGGATGAAACTTATTATTATTGGCTTTTACTTGCTGTTCTTGCATCTCCTTTGGAACTTTATGTTTATCATTTTGAAGCCAATCTTAAAAATGATTTATTGGTTAAAATTAGAGTTACCGTTGCGATAGCGTTAGCAATTCTGAGAATTGTTTTGTGTTTGTTAAAAGCTGATCTGTATCTTATTGCTATTTCATTCGCATTAAATAACTTAATCATAAATATCATATGCTGCTTCTTGGTTACAAGAAGAGAGAAGTTTTTAGTAAAAATAAAAAGCAACTCTGCTAAAAAGGTAATCACGAAGCATATATTCGAGAGATCGTTTTTCTTCTGGATCTCAATGGTTATCGTGCAAGTTAACATGCGAACAGACCAGCTGATGTTATCCAGCATTGCAACTGTTGCACAGGTGGGGATCTATGCAGGGGCATATAAGTTAATTGAACAATTAATGGCAGTGCCGAGTATTTTGTCTTCAGTATTCCTTCCTTTTATAAGTAAGAACAAAGATATCAATAAAGATGAGTATTTAACGAAACTTTATGCATTTATTATCGTTACTACGCTAGTAATCTCTATACCAGCGGCATTGTGTGCTCAGTATATAATACCGCCCTTATTAGGTAAGGGCTTTGAAGCGTCCGTACCGGTGTTTCAGATACTTTGCCTTTCATTCCCATTCCTTGCTTTAGCGAATATCAGCGGTTTGTACTATAGTCTTAATATGTTGGAGAAATTTGCAGTCTTCCGTAATGCCTGTGGCCTTGGCTCAAGTTTGATCCTTAACTATATTTTCATAAAAGAGTTTGGTACTAACGGTGCAGCTTTTTCCGTAATGATTAGCTACTTCTTGATATCATTCGTTTACGAATATGCACTTAAGCAAACCCGTAAGAATGCGGTCATGAAACTAAAAGCACTAAAATTGATTTTCACTCCGCATTTCTATTCAGGTTTACGCTCTTTAGTTAAACCCCGATAGCTATTTATACTTATAGAGGGAAGTATGCTTAACAGTATTATCAAAAACAAACAAAAAAAGAACGTCTTCTGGTGGGAACCTAAAGATGGTAGCCATAATGCAGGAGATCATTTAGGGAAAGTTATTGTTCAGTCTGTATTGAGCACGCGCGATCTTGAAATTTTTGGGAAAAATTCTTCACGTAACACACTCTTCAGTATCGGCTCGGTTATGCATTTTGCCAAAAATGGTGACTGCATTTGGGGCACGGGAATCAATGGCAAAATTGATAAATCAAAACTTAAATTTAACAGCTTAGATGTTCGTGCTGTTCGGGGCCCTAATACCAGAGATTTTCTGAAGAAAGAGAAGGGTATTATAGCACCGGAAGTTTTCGGCGATCCGGGATTGTTACTACCACTGTTTTATAGCAAGGAGTTATTAACTGATAGTCAGCTACAGAAAGACTTTATCGTCATACCCCATATGAATGAAGACTTTAATTTGTACTCTAAATATAAAAGCAATATTTGCTCACCTAACCAAGGCGCAATTGGGTTCACTAAAGAAATCGTCAATAGTAAGTTTGTTATTTCAAGTTCTCTGCATGGCGTTATTTTGGCTGAAGCCTACGGCATCCCTGCTGTGTTTTTAAGTGCGAATAGTGGTGAGTCACAGTTCAAATATGATGACTATTACTTTGGTACCGGGCGTAATACTTATGCACGCGCAGAGACTGTTGAAGAAGCGTTCGACTTGCGCACAGACGCAATTTCTGACCTGCAAAGTATTCAGTCAGGTCTGCTAGAAGCATTTCCATTCGACCTGTGGTGATATGAATGAAGCGACGAGATTTGATTAAGTTAATCCTGGCAGCAATTTATTTTAATACATCTTTTAAAGTGTTTGCGTCAGTAGATATCACTGATGAAAATAACAATGTAGATAAAAATGAGCCCCAGAAGTCAGATCTCGTTGTTGTTGACTTTATCAGTGATATGATTAAGTTAGATAATGTCTCTGACGGGCAGAATATTACGGTTAGAAATCACTCATCTGGGTTACCATATGATACACCCGCCGTGTTCACAGTTATAACTAATGATAAATTCGTTAAGGAAAATGCAGGAACTTGTTTTTCTGGTGTATCCGGAGTCAAATTTATCAGAGAATCCAGTTCTCCGCTGGAGGTAAATTGGTTTGGTGTAACGGAAAAGAATATTAAGATAAAAAATTTAGTTAGTGAAAGTGATAAAGAAATTTTGAGAATAATAAAATCTGTCACTGGAAAAGAGTACGCTGATGGAGACTATTTCAATAACCTGGCATTAGCAGCCGCATTTAAAGCCTGTGGTGATGGCCAACAGGTTGTACTGGGTAATAACAAAAAATACATGGTTAATAAACCTGTGGATTGTTATTCATGTCTGAACATTGACTTCCAGAATTCAACATTAAAAGCCGATGCAGATATGCCCGCTGGCAGTTATATTCTGAGCATCGGAAAACAACTTGACTCTGTTAAAGGTGAAGGTCTTTACCTCGAACAGGGTAGTGCTAAATTATTACTCCCTGAATCGGTTAAGAAGAGCAATTTCAAACCGGGCGATCTTATTAGTTTGAAATCAACCGATATCAGAAATGGTGAGCAGTATAAGAATATTCGTCCATATCATCACGGTATGCGAGCGGTGATCAAAGAGGTGGGTGATTCTTATTTAATTTTTGATAGACCAGCCTATTCATCATTCAAGATATCGGAAATTATCATACACAAAGGTTCAAATTCGACCAGTCTGTTAAATGCGAATATAGATCTACAGGCATCGCAAAAGGTCATTCCGCCTTTATCGGGCGTGAAGCTCACCGGCACTAATATCAATATCAATAATGTAAAAGTACTGGGTAATGAGTTTTGTGGTGCAGGTTTGCTTGTGCTTGGCTGTAAGTCCAGAGTTGTGAATACCTTCGTTTCTGGCTTCTGTAATGTTCAGGGGTTACCGCTGCCGGGACGTGTCGGCTATGGCATCTATGTTGATTGCAGTGATACCCGGATCGCGCAAAGTCATTTTGAGAGCAACAAACATCACGTGACCTGTGCTTCCCGCGACTTTGTTATGTCGGACATCACTGTTACGGATTGCACTGCAACTACCTCAGACAAAGATATCCATAACGATGTAAATGCCAGTTTTGATCTACACTCAAATGTAATAGGTAAAATTGAGTTTCATCATTTAAAAATTACCACCAAAGGCCCCGCCTTTAATATTAGAAACGGGCAAGCTACCATCACAGATTGTGTTATTTCATCATCCAGATATAATAAGAACACTCCTGCACTAATTAATGTTTTTGAGTATAAGGATGTCAGCACTATCTCTTTTGAGAGAAACAGGATTTATTGCGGTGAAAATATTCGGCTTTTCCATTTCGGTGAGATGTCAAAAATTGAAAATATATCTATAATAAATAACTCAGGAAATGTTGCTGGTATTTTTGATGCGGATATTATGGGATGCGATATCAATAGCATTAATATTACCGGGAATCGATTCAATAAAATGATGTTTCTTCTTAATTTTAATTCCAAAAATAAAAAATCAAATATAAGAAAGATTAAACTTGTCAAAAATGTTTTCATCCAGTCTGCTAACTCAAAAAGCAGTAATGGCATAATGATAAACCTGTCCTCTGACAGTCAAGACAGTTTCAATATAGGTGATTTTACAATAAGCGACTCTAACTTCTTTGTGAAAAAACATGCTGTAAGTATTGTTAATGTTTCGATTATCAACGGTTTGGAAATCGTCAAGACCAAAATGAAATCGTACCAGGGCGTAGGGGTTGTTTCTTTGCATTCTAGCTATGTTAATTCATTTGCTATTAATGACCTGATTTCCAATAGTACTTTGTCCATACCTGTAACCGATAGTGGTACGCGGGGGGTTAAAAAGTTTGAACTATTGAACTCGGAGATAGCAAGCGTAGAGTTTGATCTCAGTGAAGTTGGTCAAAAGAATGCAAAAATCAATGCGGTAATTAATGGCAACAGACTGGGCTCTGATTCTACTTCTCCAATACAATTTAAAGCAGGTCAGGTTCAAATATTAGAAGAGTTTTCTGTTTCTAACAATGATTTTATCACTAACAGGGGATTGCCGGTATTTTCTCCTCCAGGGATAATAAACAATAGTCCTTTTAAAGGTAATAGACTTTCTAATTCGCTGGGTGAAAAAACTGAAACACGCTCACTCACTAATTGGTAAAGATAAAGCCATTCTCAAGAATATTTAATTTAATTGTTTAGAGGGAATATAATGATCGTTCCAGTAATAATGGCTGGCGGTACCGGTAGTCGTTTATGGCCTATGTCTCGTGAGTTGTATCCAAAACAATTTCTGCGACTCAATGGTGACCAGTCAATGCTTCAGGATACCGTATCCCGTCTGGATGGTTTAAATGTCTCGGCCCCGATGTTGATTTGTAATGAACAACATCGTTTTCTGGCAGCCGAACAACTACGGCAAATCGATCGTTTATCAAATAATATCATTCTTGAGCCTGTAGGGCGTAATACCGCTCCAGCTATAGCTCTGGCTGCATTGAGTATTATTGCCAACGGTCAAAACCCGCTGATGTTGGTTCTTGCTGCTGACCATGTTATTGAAAACACCCAGGCATTTCACCAGGCCATCCATGCAGCTTCGCCGCTCGCTGAGCAGGGGAAACTGGTTACATTTGGCATCGTTGCTGCAGGCCCTGAAACGGGTTATGGCTATATCCAACGTGGGGATTCGTTTGGCGAGTCGGCGTTTAATGTAAGACGTTTTGTTGAAAAACCTGATTTGGCAACTGCTGAAGAGTACCTTGCCAGTGGTGAATATTATTGGAATAGCGGCATGTTCCTGTTTAGCGCAGAGCGTTATCTGCAAGAACTTACCGCCTTCAGACCTGACATACTGGAAGCCTGTCAGAAGGCAATGTCTGGCATTAAAATTGATTCCGTGCAGGACTTTATTCGGGTTGATCTAGAGGCATTTTCTAACTGCCCGGATGAGTCTGTTGATTACGCTGTAATGGAAAAGACATCAGATGCAGTCGTCATTCCATTAGATGCCGGATGGAATGATGTAGGTTCATGGTCAGCTTTATGGGAAGTTAACGAGCAGGATAGTAATGGCAATGCCCTGACCGGAGACATCTTTACCCACAAGACGTCAAACTGCTACATAAACACGGATGATACTCTGGTTGCCGCTATCGGTGTTGAGAATCTGGTGATTGTTAATACCAAAGACGCAGTCTTGGTGATTGATAAATCGCAGGTACAGGATGTGAAGAAAGTTGTGGAGTTCCTTAAAACAAATAACCGCCGCGAATATCGTCTTCACCGCGAATCATATCGCCCCTGGGGGCGTCAGGATAAAGTCGTTGATACCCAGCGCTACCAGATAAACAGAGTCACGGTAAAGCCCGGGGGCAAGTTCTCGCTGCAAAAACATTTGCACCGAGCCGAGCATTGGGTCGTTTTGGCGGGTACGGCTGAAGTTACCCTTGAAGATAAGACTTATCTGTTAACTGAAAATCAGTCAACATTCATCCCGATCGGCTCTGTTCATATGCTCGAAAACCCCGGTAAAATTCCCTTGGAACTTCTGGAAATTTCATCAGGGTCATATTTAGGCGAAGACGATATTATCCGATTAAAAGATCACTACGGCCATTGCTAACATCTGGGAAAAGTTTATGTCTGATACATTGAAATGTTTTAAAGCTTATGATATTCGCGGAAAACTAGGTGAAGAATTAAACGAAGAAATTGCATATCGTATTGGACGTGCATATGGTGAATATTTAAAACCTAAGCAAATGGTGTTAGGCGGCGACGTCCGTCTTACTAGTGAAGGGCTTAAACTTTCACTCGCAAAAGGGTTGCAGGATGCAGGAACTGATGTTTTAGATATTGGCCTTGCAGGCACTGAAGAGATTTATTTTGCCACATCGCATTTGAATGTTGACGGGGGGATAGAAGTTACCGCCAGCCATAATCCGTTAGACTATAACGGGATGAAATTAGTCCGAGAGCAATCTAAACCCATTAGCGGTGATACCGGTCTCAGAGATATTCAGAAGTTAGCAGAAGCCAATAATTTTTCTGCTGTAAATGAAGCGCAGCGCGGCTCATATAAACAAGTATCCGTTCTTGAGGCCTATATCGAAAAGTTACTAAGTTATGTAGATTTGAAGAACTTCACCCGCCCGCTTAAACTGGTAATAAACTCAGGAAATGGTGCAGCAGGCCATGTTATTGATGCCATAGAGTCGCGTTTCAAGGATGCGGGCATCAATGTTGAGTTCATTAAAGTTCATCATGCTGCCGATGGTAACTTCCCTAACGGTATCCCTAATCCTCTACTGCCTGAATGCCGCCAGGATACAACAGATGCGGTTATTACGCATCAGGCAGATATGGGGATTGCTTTTGATGGTGACTTCGATCGGTGCTTCCTTTTCGATAATGAAGGCAATTTCATCGAGGGTTACTACATTGTCGGCTTGTTGGCTGCCGCTTTCCTGGAGAAGAATCCGGGAGCAAGAATCATTCACGACCCGCGCCTGAGCTGGAATACAGTTGATATTGTTGAACAAGCCGGTGGTATTCCAGTGATGTCCAAAACTGGTCATGCTTTCATTAAAGAGCGCATGCGTCAGGAAGATGCGGTCTATGGCGGTGAGATGAGCGCCCATCACTATTTCCGTGATTTCTCTTACTGCGACAGTGGCATGATTCCGTGGTTACTTGTCGCAGAATTGTTGTGTGTTAAAAGCAAAACATTAAGCCAGCTTGTCGGCGATCGTATGACTGCATATCCCGCTTCTGGTGAAATTAATAGTTCGCTGGCTGACCCTGCTAAAGCAATTGCCCGCGTACTTGCCCGATATCAAGAAAGCGCACTCAATGTCGATTATACTGACGGTATTAGCCTTGAGTTCGCTGACTGGCGCTTCAACTTGCGTAGTTCGAATACTGAACCGGTCGTTCGTCTGAATGTTGAGTCAAGAGCGAATGAAGTTTTAATGAGTAAGAAAACAAAAGAAATTTTAGATATCCTTCGCTCATAATTACTTATTGAGTGGTCGGCCTGCTATGCCGATCGCTCAATTTATTGTTGAGTTGCAGCTTAATAAGAAATTATTGCAATGGTTAATAGGTAACGTTTTTAAATTCTATTCCTTTATCTTTTAATCTGTATTTTTTTTTCGTACCCTCACTTTAGGTTGTTGACCTACAGCTAACATGAGTGAAAAATAGAATGACAATTCTACATCATCGTACACGTTCAAATGCAAATGCCTCATTGATCTCAATGGTTCAGAGGTTTTCAGATATTTCAATAATTTTCTTAGGGTTGTATGTTGTTTCATGGATTAACAACAGAGATTTTGACTATAAACATATATTAATTGCTCTTATGGTTTTGGTCGTGTTTCAAATGATTGGTGGTATGACGGATTTTTATCGGTCATGGCGTGGTGTTAAAATTTCGGCCGAGCTTATTCTTATAATCAAAAATTGGACTCTTAGCATTCTCTTAGCTATGGGCTTCGTCTCGCTGTTACCTGATTTTGATTTTAGTGTTAATGTTTTTATCTTCTGGTATATTTTTGTTGTCCTTGGTTTTATTATATGCCGTTCGACTATACGTTTAGGAGCTGGTGTACTTCGTAAACTTGGATATAACACACGCCGAGTTGCTGTTGTTGGTTCTACACCGGCAGGTATAAGCCTTCTTCGTGGTTTTCTAGATGAACCTTGGCTTGGGTTTGTAGTTAAAGGTATATACGATGATAATCCTTTAGCTGACTATGGAGATGTTCCGTTTGGCGGTTCGTTATCTACTTTAATCCAGGAAGCTCGTGATGGCAACATAGACCGTATATACATTGCGCTTAGTATGAAGGATGAGCTCCTTATTAAGAGTCTAGTTGCTAAGCTAACTGACACTACATGCTCGGTGCTGCTAATTCCTGATATCTTTACTTTCAATATTCTCCAGTCGAGGACAGAAGAGATTAATGGTGTGCCGGTTGTTCCACTCTTTGATACGCCGCTGAATGGCATCAACATGCTTTTTAAGCGTCTTGAGGATATTATTGTTTCTAGTGTTATTCTCATTCTAATTTCACCGGTTTTATTTGTTATTTCTTGTGCTGTCAAATTTTCATCACCAGGGCCTATTATTTTTAGGCAGATTCGATATGGTATGGATGGCAAGCCAATAAAAGTTTGGAAATTTCGTTCAATGACCGTTATGGAGAATGACGATAAAATAATTCAGGCTACTAAAAACGATATCAGGGTAACTAAGGTTGGTCGTTTCTTACGGAGTACCTCTCTTGATGAGTTGCCCCAATTTATAAATGTGTTATTGGGTCAAATGTCTGTTGTAGGACCACGCCCACACGCAGTTTCTCATAATGAGCAATATCGTTCTTTAATTCAAGGCTATATGTTAAGGCATAAAGTTAAACCAGGAATTACAGGCCTGGCACAGATTAATGGTTGGCGGGGTGAAACCGACACCCTTGAAAAAATGGAAAAGAGAATCGAATATGATTTGTTGTATATCCGTGGTTGGAGTATTTGGCTTGATCTTAAAATAATATTCCTAACTGTTTTTAAGGGTTTTATTAATAAGTCGGCATACTAGCTTGTTGTTTTATTTATATCGAGCAAACAGCGCTCAAGAGCTTTTTTGAGTGAATGGATGATATATTTTCAGATCGAGATGGGATGAATGCTGGTTGGAGTGGAGTGAAAGATCTCGCATCCAATCTTTAAGGGCAAGTGCTGCACTATTTGTTGTTTTCGGTCATGAGAAAAAACACAGTTAATTCTTAATGATAAATTTATGCCTTCAAGGAAAGGAAGTTATATCTAATTTTTTATCTTTCTGATTTTACTGGTTTTTTTGTCTTGGAATATTTTACACTATGCGCTCTATCAGCTTTGAGCTAACATAATCATCACATTTAAACTGCGAACGTGTCGCAGTGACCACACCAGACAGGAGTATGTAATGTCCAAGCAACAGATCGGGGTTGTCGGTATGGCAGTGATGGGGCGCAACCTTGCGCTCAACATCGAAAGCCGTGGTTATACCGTCTCTGTTTTCAACCGCTCCCGTGAAAAGACTGAGGAAGTGATTGCCGAGAACCCAGGCAAGAAACTGGTCCCACATTATACCGTCAAAGAGTTTGTTGAATCCCTTGAAACTCCGCGCCGTATCCTGTTAATGGTGAAAGCGGGTGCAGGTACGGATAGTGCGATCGATTCCCTCAAGCCGTATCTGGATAAAGGCGACATTATCATTGATGGGGGTAACACCTTCTTCCAGGACACTATCCGCCGCAATCGTGAACTGTCTGCTGATGGTTTTAACTTCATAGGTACCGGTGTTTCTGGTGGAGAAGAGGGCGCACTTAAAGGCCCTTCTATTATGCCTGGCGGTCAGAAAGAAGCCTATGAGCTGGTAGCGCCAATCCTTGAGCAGATCGCCGCTCGAGCTGAAGACGGGGAACCTTGTGTTGCCTATATTGGTGCTGATGGTGCGGGCCACTATGTGAAAATGGTTCATAACGGCATTGAATACGGTGACATGCAGCTCATTGCAGAAGCGTACGCTTTGCTGAAAGGCGGCCTTGCACTGTCGAATGAAGAACTGGCTACAACCTTCACTGAGTGGAACAAAGGTGAGTTAAGCAGCTACCTGATAGATATCACTAAAGACATCTTCACTAAAAAAGATGACGAAGGTAAATACCTGGTTGACGTGATTCTTGATGAAGCGGCCAACAAAGGTACCGGTAAATGGACTAGCCAGAGTTCTCTGGATCTGGGTGAGCCTCTTTCCCTGATCACAGAGTCCGTATTCGCTCGCTATATCTCTTCTCTGAAAGATCAGCGTGTTGCCGCCTCTAAAGTGTTGACTGGTCCGCAGGCGCAACCGGCTAGTGATAAAACAGAATTTATCGAGAAAGTGCGTCGTGCTCTTTATCTGGGTAAAATTGTTTCCTATGCGCAGGGCTTCTCTCAGCTGCGTGCTGCATCTAATGAATACAGCTGGGACTTAAACTACGGCGAGATTGCCAAAATCTTCCGCGCGGGCTGCATTATTCGTGCCCAGTTCCTGCAAAAAATCACAGATGCTTATGAAGAGAATGCAGGCATCGCTAACCTCTTACTAGCTCCGTACTTCAAACAGATTGCGGATGAATACCAGCAGGCGCTGCGTGATGTAGTTGCTTATGCTGTACAGAATGGTATTCCGGTACCAACTTTCTCTGCTGCTATCGCATACTACGACAGCTATCGCTCTGCAGTTCTGCCGGCTAACCTGATTCAGGCTCAACGTGATTATTTTGGTGCGCATACTTATAAGCGTACCGATAAAGAAGGTGTATTCCATACCGAGTGGATGGAATAATCATAGTTTGTTAAACTAATTAAAACCCGGTTAATCCCTAACCGGGTTTTTTCTATAAAGTTCTTTCAATTCAAACACTGTTGTTGTGATTGTCCGTCCCCCTTTAAGCTATTCAGTTTGCTCTCATACAAAAAGGTCTGTCTTGACATGCAGTCAGTCGGAGAGTAAAACCGCCACAAGTGTTGATTACCAGGGTGGCAAATTGCCATTGTCCAGTTAACTGATTAAAGTGTGATCGAATGAAAATTACTATTTCCGGTACCGGTTATGTTGGTTTATCGAACGGCATCCTGATTGCGCAAAACCACGAAGTGGTCGCGCTTGATATCGTTCAGTCCAAAGTAGATATGCTTAACCAGAAGATTTCTCCGATTGTTGACAAAGAGATCCAGGAATATCTGGCCGTAAAACCGTTGAATTTTCGTGCGACAACTGACAAGCAGGACGCTTATCGTAATGCGGACTATGTCATTATCGCTACCCCGACTGACTACGATCCAAAAACGAACTATTTCAATACTTCTACCGTTGAAGCCGTCATTCGTGATGTGGCCGAGATTAACCCTGCTGCGGTTATGATTGTTAAATCGACCGTTCCTGTTGGTTTTATCCGTGATGTTAAAGAGCGTCTCGGGATTGATAACGTTATTTTCTCTCCAGAGTTCCTGCGCGAAGGACGTGCGTTGTATGACAACCTGCACCCGTCTCGTATCGTTATTGGTGAGCGTTCCGAACGTGCTGAACGATTTGCCAATCTTCTGAAAGAAGGGGCGATTAAACAGGACATTCCAACGCTGTTTACTGATTCGACCGAAGCAGAAGCGATTAAACTGTTTGCCAATACCTACCTTGCTCTTCGCGTTGCCTATTTCAATGAACTGGACAGCTATGCTGAGAGCCAGGGCCTTAACAGCAAGCAGATCATTGAAGGTGTGTGTCTGGATCCGCGCATTGGGCACCACTATAACAATCCTTCGTTTGGCTATGGCGGCTACTGCTTGCCAAAAGATACCAAACAGTTGCTTGCAAACTATGAATCGGTACCGAACAACATCATTGGCGCTATCGTTGATGCTAACCGCACCCGTAAAGACTTTATTGCCGATTCAATTCTTGCCCGTAAACCGAAGGTGGTTGGCGTTTATCGTCTGATAATGAAGAGTGGTTCAGACAACTTCCGTGCGTCCTCTATCCAGGGCATCATGAAGCGCATTAAAGCCAAAGGTATTCCGGTTATTATTTACGAACCCGTCATGCAGGAAGAGGAGTTCTTTAACTCCCGAGTAGTTCGCGATCTGGAAGCTTTCAAGAAGGAAGCTGATGTCATCGTGTCTAACCGTATGGCTGAAGAACTTGCTGACGTCGCTAATAAGGTTTATACGCGCGATTTGTTCGGCAACGACTAGCGTTTCGATGATCATGACTGGCGGTACCTGCCGCCGGTCTGTTTTAACCATCTCCTTTTAGACCCCCTTCTTATTTCTTCCTGTACTGTCCCTACCATCAAAAAATTGTGATGTAACCCGTAATCTAGCACTCCATCCATTGCACCGTCCGAACAGGTCGGATATGTTGTATCTACCTTGTGAAGAGCTACCGTCACTGTGATGTAGATGCTGGAGATAAGCGCCGGAAGGTAAAACGAAGCCTGCAATGCAGGCTTTTGTTATTTTTGTGGCCTGATGAATTTGGTATATTACTGACTGAATTTTTAGATTAATTAGCCAAAGAGTTCATACCGAAAACAAAAACGATAATTTGGTTCTTTTTCTATCCTTTACATAAGAAATTAAAAAATAAACAGAAACATCGAACAGCAAAGCAGCAACAACTAAGAAGAATAGGTTTTCCATAAGATCTACTAGAGCGAAAGTAACGGAAGTAAATTATTATATTGAAATTAAAAGACTGATAGAAACTATCTTTAGCGTAATGACATGGTTTCTTTCCAGGAAAATCCCCGTACGGTAATTGTGTTTTTTTATGGGGAATGAAAAACTAAACGTTCAAAAGAAAATTGGCTTAAGCTCTGGCTTTTTAGGTGAAAGTTACAATTTTAGTCTGCCATAAAGAAGCAAGCGCACTTCTCTTCGATGAGGGTAAAGGCTCTGTGGTTGATGAGATATAAACTTTTCGCATCAGTGAACAAGGTTAGGTGCCAGAGGGGAGGAGCGATACTCGACGAGAGAACCGCAGCTTATGCCGCTGCGGTTGAGAAACTGATTGCGCGATTATGCCTTGTAGTAGGCTTTATACCAGTCGACAAAATTCTGCACGCCTTCTTTGACGGTAGTCTGCGGCTTGAAGCCCACCAGCTCGTACAGCGGCTTCGTATCCGCGCTGGTTTCAAGCACATCCCCCGGCTGGATAGGCATCATGTTTTTCTCAGCGATCATTCCCAACGCCTCTTCCAGGGCGGTGATGTAATCCATCAGTTCAACCGGAGAGCTGTTGCCGATATTGTAAACACGATATGGAGCCGAACTGTCTGCCGGAGAGCCATTCTCGACGCTCCACTCTGGGTTCGGCTGCGGGATAACATCCTGGACGCGTACAATGGCTTCCACAATATCGTCAACGTAGGTGAAATCACGCTTCATCTTGCCGTAGTTGTACACGTCAATACTCTTGCCTTCCAGCATGGCTTTGGTGAATTTGAACAACGCCATGTCCGGGCGACCCCATGGGCCGTATACGGTGAAGAACCGCAGTCCGGTGGTCGGGATGCCGTAAAGGTGGGAGTAGGTATGCGCCATCAGCTCATTCGCTTTCTTGGTGGCGGCATAGAGTGAAACCGGATGGTCGACCGAGTCGTCGGTTGAGAACGGCATTTTACGGTTCAAACCGTAGACGGAACTGGACGATGCGTACAGCAGGTGTTCGACCTTATGGTGTCGGCAACCTTCCAGAATGTTCAGATAGCCGATCAGGTTGGAGTCGGCGTAGGCATAAGGATTTTCCAGCGAGTAGCGAACGCCAGCCTGAGCGGCCAGATGGATCACGCGGTTAAACTTCTCTTCTGCGAACAGCTCTGCGATGCCCTGGCGATCGGCAAGATCAACTTTATGGAAACTGAAAAGGGAGGATTGCAGTAAATCCAGACGCGCCTGCTTAAGATTGACGTCGTAGTAATCATTCATATTATCGAGACCAACAACCTGGTGACCCGCCTCAAGAAGGCGCTTGCAGGTGTGGAAACCGATAAATCCTGCGGCTCCAGTGACTAAAAACTTCATGTTCATCCTCCGGGTTGGTTGTTCCCCGCTACATATAATTGCCGATTTTACACCGGGTTGCCCTGGGGGTCATCTGCTTTCCCGTTTCAGTATCTTTATTGAGCTGCCGGAGGACGGGAGGCAACTTAAAGATTGGCGGGATTTTTACAGCATAATTCCGCATATTAATTTATGCAAATAACAATCATTATCATTATGCTGTAGGTTAGCAACATAATAGTACCTATAGTTTCATATATCGATAATTGACGGTCCGCCGAAAAAGTACTCAATATGAGATTGCGTACAGCCTGTTGACTATATTGTTACTGATTATATGTTTTCCGAGCATTCCAGCGCTGAATGTTCGAGATTTCTATGCTAATTGATCTTTTTTTGATTTTTTTAATTACATATCAGTTGGTTATGTTAATTCCTCTTTGTTGTGTGAATAATGTATCCTTATTGTTTGCTTTTTGCATGAATTGATTCGCCATGCTTTTTGATTTTTATTCTTAGTTACCAGCGTTATAATGCGAGGATAATCTATGCGTCGCAGGATTGTTCTTTTGCAGCGTCACTCTTCCTCAGAACATCTGGTGGCCTGTGTTCTAAACGCTAAAATAGATACTTTTGATCTGAGGGCTGAATATGAGGAATGCGGTGGATCGTTGAGCCAGTTTAGCTACTCTTGATGTTTTAGTGATTCATACAGCAGCTTTACTGACGTGTTGAGTCAGCATTCAGCGAACGTATCGGTGATGTGGGTGAGCTCGGGTTCTTGCTAAATGAGAAAGTCCCGATAGATAGCCAGTGTCAAAATGAGGAGAGTAGCTCACATGCATCTATGGCCTGGTTGTGCGGTGAAAGGTCTGAAACAGAGATATGGCTTCCGGGATATGTCTCTGTTTTTAAGTTGGTTATCGCGGATATACGCGGTCTGTTTCGTTTGTGGCGGTACGGCTCAGCGTTAAGGCCGCAGTCGGGCATCGGCAAGTGTGTGCTGTTACCGCATGGTCAGTGCCGTGAAAGAATGATGAAAGTAGTACAGAAGCGTTACGCGCTTTGGTTGCGATAGCCAATGGCGGTAGCGTGCCTGAAATTTATGATACATGCTTAATTGGCATATAACTATTTGAAAAATGAGATAAAGTATGAAGATCCTTGTTACAGGTGGCGCGGGTTTTATCGGTTCCGCCGTTGTTCGTCATATTATTGAAAATACCCAGGATGACGTCCGCGTCGTGGACTGCCTGACGTACGCAGGTAATCTCGAGTCTCTGGCATCCGTTGCCCAAAATGAACGCTACTCATTTTCGCGCACGGATATCACCGACGCACAGGGGATCGCCGGACAGTTCAGTGAGTTTCAGCCTGATATCGTGATGCACCTGGCGGCTGAAAGCCACGTTGACCGCTCTATTGACGGTCCAGCTGCCTTTATCCAGACTAACCTGATCGGCACGTTTACGCTGCTTGAGGCGGCACGTCACTACTATCAGTCGCTGAACGAAGCGCAGAAACAACGCTTCCGCTTCCACCATATCTCCACCGACGAAGTCTACGGCGACCTGCACGGCACCGATGACCTGTTTACGGAAGAAACCTCCTATGCACCGAGCAGTCCGTACTCGGCCTCCAAAGCCGGAAGCGATCATTTAGTCCGTGCCTGGAACCGCACCTACGGTCTGCCGGTGGTGGTGACTAACTGCTCGAACAATTACGGCCCGTACCACTTCCCGGAAAAGCTGATCCCGCTGACCATTCTCAACGCGCTGGCGGGCAAACCGCTGCCGGTTTACGGCAACGGCGAACAGATCCGCGACTGGCTGTACGTCGAAGACCACGCGAGGGCGCTGTATAAAGTGGCCACCGAAGGCCATAGTGGCGAAACCTACAACATCGGCGGCCATAATGAACGTAAAAATATCGATGTGGTCAGAACCATCTGCGCCATCCTCGATAAAGTCGTGGAGCAGAAGCCGGGCAATATCAGCCACTTTGCCGATCTGATTACCTTTGTCAAAGACCGCCCGGGCCATGACCTGCGTTACGCTATTGATGCGGTAAAAATTCAGCGCGATCTCGGCTGGGTGCCGGAAGAAACGTTCGAAAGCGGCATTGAGAAAACGGTGCACTGGTATCTGAATAATCAGACCTGGTGGCAGCGCGTGCTGGATGGCTCCTATGCCGGTGAACGTCTTGGCCTGAATAACTAATTAAGGTGGATTGCAGGATGAAAGGTATTGTTCTGGCCGGCGGCTCCGGCACCCGTTTGTATCCGATTACCCAGGGCGTGTCGAAACAGCTGCTGCCGATTTACGATAAACCGATGATTTATTACCCGGTGTCGGTGCTGATGCTGGCCGGGATCCGCGATATTCTGATTATCACCACGCCGGAAGATATGCCGGCCTTCCAGCGTCTGCTGGGTGACGGCGCGCAGTTTGGCGTCAATTTCAGCTACGCTATTCAGCCGTCACCTGACGGCCTGGCACAGGCCTTTATTATCGGTGAAGAGTTCATCGGCAATGATGCCTGTGCGCTGGTGCTGGGCGACAATATCTACTTCGGGCAAAGCTTCGGTAAAAAGCTGGACGCTGCGGCCAGCAAAACGTCGGGTGCCACCGTCTTTGGCTACCAGGTTCTCGACCCTGAACGCTTTGGCGTGGTGGAGTTTGACGAAAACTTCAGGGCGCTGTCGATTGAAGAGAAGCCGCTGAAGCCAAAATCAGACTGGGCGGTGACCGGCCTGTACTTCTATGACAATGACGTTGTTGAGATGGCAAAAGCGGTCAAACCGTCAGAACGCGGCGAGCTGGAAATCACCACTCTAAACCAGATGTATCTGGATCGCGGTGATCTGCAGGTTGAACTGCTGGGACGTGGTTTTGCCTGGCTGGACACCGGTACCCACGACAGCCTGATTGAGGCCTCGCAGTTTATTCATACCATTGAGAAGCGTCAGGGGATGAAGGTCGCCTGTCTGGAAGAGATCGCCTTCCGTAATCGCTGGTTGAGCGCTGAAGGCGTGGCGATGCAGGCCGAGCGGCTGAAGAAAACCGAATACGGCGCTTATCTGCAACGTCTGCTCGGCGAACGCTGATCGCGTACTGACCAAATACAGGGTATGAATTAATGAAAATTTTGTTGATTGGCAAAAATGGCCAGGTGGGCTGGGAGCTGCAGCGTTCGCTGTCGACGCTGGGTGAGGTGGTCGCCGTTGATTACTTCGATAAAGAGTTATGTGGTGATTTGACCAATCTTGCGGGTATCGCGCAAACCGTGCGTCAGGTGAAGCCGGATGTGATTGTCAATGCGGCTGCGCATACGGCGGTGGATAAAGCGGAAAGCGAACGCGAGCTGTCCGACCTGCTGAACGATCGTGGCGTGGCGGTGCTGGCGGAAGAGTCGGCGAAGCTGGGTGCCCTGATGGTGCATTACTCCACCGACTATGTGTTCGACGGGGAGGGTAGCCACTATCGTTCTGAAGACGAGGCCACCGGGCCGCTGAACGTTTATGGCGAAACGAAACGCGCCGGAGAAATCGCGCTGGAGCAGGGTAACCCGCGCCATCTGATTTTCCGTACCAGCTGGGTCTACGCCACGCGCGGGGCGAACTTTGCCAAAACCATGCTGCGCCTGGCGGGTGAAAAAGAGACGCTGTCGATCATTAACGACCAGCACGGTGCGCCGACCGGCGCCGAGCTGCTGGCGGACTGTACCGCCGTCGCCATTCGTGAAGAGCTGCGTAACAGGGCGGTTGCCGGGACCTACCATCTGGTGGCCAGTGGTGAAACCAGCTGGTGTGATTATGCCCGCTTTGTGTTTGATGTGGCACGGGAAAACGGTGTGCAGCTGGCCATCAAAGAGGTTAACGGCATTCCGACGACGGCCTGGCCGACGCCGGCGAAACGACCGCTGAATTCCCGTCTGTCGAATGAGAAATTCCAGCGCGTATTTGGCGTGACGCTCCCGGACTGGCGCCAGGGTGTTGAGCGCGTGATTGTTGAAGTATCAGGTAAGTAAAGCAGGTGAGCATACAAAATGAATATTATTAAAACCGCAATTCCGGATGTATTAATCTGTGAACCGAAAGTGTTTGGCGACGCGCGCGGGTTCTTCTTTGAAAGCTTCAGCAGTAAAGTATTTGATGAAGCGGTGGGTCGCAAGGTTGAGTTTGTACAGGATAACCACTCGCAGTCGCAGAAAGGTGTGCTGCGCGGGCTGCACTATCAGCTGGCGCCACATGCCCAGGGTAAGCTGGTGCGCTGCGTTGAAGGTGAAGTGTTCGACGTAGCTGTTGACGTACGCCGCTCGTCACCGACGTTTGGTCAGTGGGTGGGCGTGGTGCTGAGTGCGGAAAACAAGCGTCAGCTGTGGATCCCGGAAGGTTTTGCGCACGGATTTATGGCGCTGAGCGAGACGGTGCAGTTTGTGTATAAAGCGACCAACTACTACGCGCCGCAGTCTGAACGCAGTATTCTCTGGAATGACCCAACAATAAACATTCAATGGCCAAACCAGGATGTATTGATTTCCGATAAAGATAAAGTCGGTGCATTGTTCCTTGATGCTGAGGTCTATGAATGAGTTTTGTCGTTAACCAAACCCGGGAGCTATTTAAGTCACTCATTTCTAATCGACGGTTAATTTACACCTTAACTCGTCGCGAAGTGATTAGCCGGTACCGCGGTTCAGTATTAGGGTTGCTTTGGTCATTTTTCACACCTGTCCTTATGCTTGTGGTATACACATTTGTATTTAGTGTCGTATTCCAGGCAAAATGGAGTGAGGGGAGCACGTCACGTACAGCATTTGCATTAGTTCTATTTTCAGGGTTAATTATATTCAACTTGTTTTCTGAATGTATTAATCGGGCGCCAACTATAATACTTGCAAATGCGAATTATGTGAAAAAGGTAATATTCCCATTGGAAATATTATCTTGGGTGAATTTATTTGCTGCATTATTCCATTTTTCAATTAGCTGTCTGGTATGGCTTATCTTCTATATTGTAGAAGTAGGCATGCCTCATATCACCATCCTTTTGCTACCGATTATCCTCCTGCCATTAGTTTTGATGATTATGGGTCTGAGCTGGTTTTTAGGTTCTTTAGGTGTATATTTACGTGATGTTAGCCAAATAGTTGGTATAGTCACAATGGTGCTAATGTTCTTATCGCCAATCTTTTTTCCGACGTCTGCACTTCCCGAATCAGTAAGGCCACTGTTATTACTTAATCCACTGGCTCAATTTATTGAACAAGCCAGAGATGTAATGTATTGGGGGCGGGTTCCAGAAATTAGACCGTATTTAGTTGGGTTAATTGTTAATGCAGCGATTGCATGGGCTGGATTCCTTTGGTTCCAGAAAACACGGAAAGGGTTTGCAGATGTCATCTGATAATATTATTGAGATAACAGGTTTAAGTAAGTGTTATCAAATTTATGACTCACCAAAAGATCGTTTGATGCAGATGTTCTTTCGATCTCGTAAACAGCTTTACCGTGAATTTTGGGCTTTAAAAAATGTCAGTTTTTCCCTTAAAAAAGGCGAAACGGTTGGCATTATCGGCCGAAATGGCTCGGGTAAATCTACTTTGCTGCAAATGATTTGCGGAACACTAACACCCACAGATGGTACGGTGAAGGTTAATGGCCGTATTGCTGCATTGTTAGAGCTTGGTGCGGGGTTTAACCCTGAGTTTACAGGCCATGAAAATATTTTTATGGCTGCGTCTCTATATGGCTTGACAAATGAGCAAATCAGGCAAAGGTACGATAAAATCCTGGCTTTTGCTGATATCGGGGATTATATCGACCAGCCAGTAAAAACATATTCGAGTGGGATGTATGTTCGTCTGGCTTTCGCGGTTATCGCCCATGTTGATGCCGATATACTGGTCATTGATGAAGCTCTTGCGGTTGGTGATGCGGTATTCACCCAGAAATGCATGCGATTCATCAGAAAGTTTAAAGAGAATGGCACCTTACTGTTTGTCAGTCATGATACCCAATCAGTAATAAATTTATGCGATAAAGCAATCTGGATCCATAAAGGTGAAATGATTGCTTCGGGCAAAGCCAAAGCTATTACAGAAAAGTATCTACAGTATACCTTGCAAGAGGTTTACGGTGATGAAACTAAACTTGATGATATTAAAAATAATAAACAAGATGACGTTTCTACGGATCAATCACAACTTGCCATTGCTGAAAATGCGACGGCTAATGATACTTTCGACTATAACTCTCAATACGGTATTGATAACAATCTATCAGATGCCAATGGTTGGAAAACTGGTGCTGGTGAAATTATCGATGTGTCATTCAGTGATGTGGCAACCGGGAACACCCACCACCTGTACAAAGGCGGCGAAAAAGTCAAACTATGCATTACTGCGATTATAAATGAGCAATTTGACTCACCGATATTAGGTTTTCTGGTTAAAGATCGTCTGGGCCAGGTGTTATTCGGAGAGAACACATTGCCATTCACCAATAAAAATGCATTTTCTGTAGGTTCTGGTGAGAAAATGACCGCTGAATATGTGTTCACATTGCCGATGCTGCCCAATGGAGAATATTCGATGATGGTCTCCTTGGCTAATGGTGATATAAACAGCCATGTTCAGCACCACTGGCTACATGATGCCTTGATAATCAATGTCTCTTCAAGTGATGTACGTTGGGGATTGGTCGGTATTAAGTTTGATGATGTGAAACTGGGAAAAGAATGAAAAATTTAATTGAGCTCTATGATGAGCATAACGGGAAATCATCAGATAAGTGGGATATTTATCTCCATACTTACCACCAGTACCTTTCTAGTTCCAGAATGTCTGTCAAGAATTTTCTAGAAATCGGCGTGCAAAATGGTGGTTCACTGGAAATATGGCGCAAATATTTCCCCGTCGCCGAGAACATCATTGGTTGTGATATCAATCCTGATTGTGAAAAATTAAAATATAATGACGATGCAATTAAGATTGTTATCGGGAACTCGTCAACTGAAGAAGTAAAAAACCGGATTCAGGATATTGCACAATCATTTGATTTGATTATCGACGATGGTTCGCATGATTCATCCGACATCATTAAATCTTTCTTGCTGTACTTCCCTCTGGTTAATGATGAGGGAATTTATATTGTTGAAGATTTACATTGTAGCTACTGGCAAAACTTTGAAGGGGGACTTTATGAACCGTTTTCTTCAATGGCATTTCTTAAAAAATTAGCCGATGTGCAAAACCATGAACATTGGGGTATTGAGTTAAGCGCTGATGAATTCTTACAGCCTTTTTATGAACACTATGGTTGTAAACATTTAGGCCCTATAGACTATCGAGAAATTCATTCTGTTACTTTTATAAACTCCCTGTGCATCATTCAAAAGGGTAAAGCAAAGTCTAATCTTCTCGGTGTTCGACATATTGTCGGCGACGAAGAAAGCGTTGTCCAGGGTAATAAGGCCCACAATGGTACTTATATGCCTGCCATGCTACAGGCTCATAATTTTTGGAGTTCATTACCACTCCATCCAGAAATGGAATGGCAGAAATTAGTCGTTGCAGAACAGGAACTGACTAAAGAGATTCTTGCTCAACAGAAAAGACTGAAAGAACTTCAAAGCCATATAAGTAAACAAGAACAGCATATTCAAGAAGTTAATACAGTACTTGAAGAAAAAGAAGATCTCATCCAGCGCCTGAGTTTTGATAATCAGGCGTTACGGGATTCAACGAGTTGGCGTATAACCAAACCGATACGCTTAGCCATGCTTAATCTCCGTCGAGCCAAAAAAGCGGCCAAAACCGTCACTCATGTGACGAAAACTCACGGTGTTGCTTATACCTACAGAAAAGGGATGGCGGTATTTAAGCGCGAAGGTATTTCGGGCGCGTTCCAGCGAATCAGGCATGTCGCGGCATTCCAGAGTATGCAAGCAGTACGCGTTCAGAAGGAATTACCCGCAATTAGTCTCGATGCCACTAAGATACTGAGCCTGCGCGTATTGATCATTGCAGAGTTATCAATACCTCAGTGTCGTAAGTACCGTGTTGATCAGAAAGTTGAATTATTTAAAAAACTCAATGTACCTGTTACAGTACTCAACTGGCATGACTGGCAGTCATGTATTGATGCGTTACAGAGTCATTCCTTAATTATTTTTTATCGCGTGCCAGCATTTGACAGCGTTCATCGTATTTTTGATGAGTGTGATAGACTTAATCTCCCGACGTATTGGGAAGTCGATGACCTTATCTTTGATGCTGAAGTGATGAGGAATAGTCGTACCTTAAATGAGCTGGATAAAGATGTCTTCCAGGGGTTACTGGATGGTGCTCATTTATATAAATCGGCAATGTCACGTTGCAAATTTGCTATTGCATCGACTCCTCATCTTGCAGAAGAAATGGTCGCAGCCGGCGTGAAACGTGCGTTTGTTGTTGAAAATGCGCTTGATCCAGAAACCGTTGTGACAGCGTCTTCGTTACCCGAAACACGAAAAAGTAATGAAGACAATATTATCCGAATCGTTTATGGTTCTGGAACTAGTACGCATAACGTTGATTTCCTTGAAGCTTCTGATGCGATTCTGGCAATTCTTAAAAAGCATAAAAATGTTCATTTCCGCTTGATTGGAACTTTAGGGTTACCAAAAGAATACGATGTTGTGCAGGCCCAGATAGAAAGAATAGAATTCTGCCCGTATACCGATTACCTGAAAATCCTCAATGAATGTGATATCAGTATCGCACCGTTGGAAAACTATGTATTTAATGATTCAAAAAGTAATATTAAATACATTGAAGCCTCAATTTTAGGTGTTCCATGTGTTTGTTCACCGCGTCCTAATTTTTCAAATGTGATTAATCATGGCGAAAATGGTTTCTTGTGTGATAGCACGGAGCAATGGGTTTCAGTGATTGAGGAATTAGTGGATTCTGCCGAGTTACGTCATGCTGTTGGTCTGCAGGGTAAGCAGACCGTGCTGGCACGCTACTCTCAGGAATTTATCGCCAGAAATCAGGTTATGCCGCTGGTTGATGATTTTAATCATCCTGTGGAAACGGCTAAAAAGCAGATTTTATCCGTAAACTGTTATTACGGGCCACGTTCTTTTGGCGGCGCCACTGTTGTTGCTGAAGCACTAAATAAGCGCTTAAATACAAGTGAACAGTTTGATATTCATGTGTTCACGGCGTTAAACCAAGATTATGGTCAGCTAAATAAACTGCGCCGCTATGAGTTTGATGGGCAAGACTGCTATGGTATGGTTATCCCGGACGTACTGTCATCGAAAAAGCAGATCGTGAACAATGATATCGATGCGGAATTTACACATGTTCTCGATCTGGTTAAGCCGGACTTAGTACATTTCCACTCGATTCAGGGACTTGGCGTTACTATGCTTGACATTTGTCATCAGCGTAATATCCCTATTGTTGTTACTGCCCATGATTACTGGTGGTTATATGAACATCAATTCATTCTGAGTTTTGATGAAAAACATAAGTTCAGGGGCTTGAGCAAAAAATTAGACAGCGTTTATCATCTTGATAGTAACGATGACTATTATCAGATGAAGAAAAGAAGTTCATTGAAACTTGCGGATGTAATACTTGCGCCAAGTCTTTTCACCTCTGAGGTATATAAAAGCGAAGGCTTTGACAATGTTCGCCTGAATAAGAACGGCGTCGCCGCTCCTTCTTCAGAACGAGTACGTCATCCACATCAACCGTTGAAGTTTGGTTATGTGGGCGGAAACACGAATATCAAAGGTTTCCATCTGATCAAGAAGGTATTTTCTAGCATTCCGGCAAGTCAGGCATGCTTAGTCATAGTTGATAATACTCTTAACCTTGGATTCCCATCGTTTAGTCCGGACGATCTTGATGGTATTAATTCTGTCGAGGTAGTGCCGGCATTTACTCAAGCTGAAATTGATGATTTTTATGCCGGGATTGATGTTTTACTTTATCCAACACAATCCAAGGAGAGTTTTGGTTTGACCGTTCGCGAGGCCCTTATCCGTGATGTATGGGTCATTACCAGTGATGCTGGTGGGGCGGCCGAGGATATCATTGTTGGCGAGAATGGGTTAGTGATTCCATTCAATAATGAAAGTAACGATTTATCTAAGGCTGTGTCAAAAACGATTGAGTATTTTGCGAAGAGAGATTCCTCGAGACCTCTCACTCTCCCTCATTCTCACATTCGAAATTTTGATGAGCAATATGAAGAGTTGTCTTCAATTTATTTGGATGTTTTAAAGTAAAGGGCCTTTGGCCCTTTTATGGATATTAGTTGTGAGTAATGAAATCCTTGCAATTACGATAACATTTAATCCTGAAATTGAACGTTTAGAGACACAGATTCGACAATTAGATAGCAGCGGTGTTGATATTTTGATTGTCGATAATGGGTCAGACAATAGCGCTGAGATTTCAGCGCTGTTGCAGCAAGAAACAGTAACTGTGAACCTTCGTTTAATTGGCAGCAATGTTGGGATTGCGACAGCTCAGAACCATGGGATTGAGTATGCCAGGGTACAAGGCTACAGGTATGTTCTCTTGATGGACCAAGATAGTATACCTTCCGATAATATGGTCGATATACTTTATCAGGCACTTCGGCAGCACGATGATGCTGCTGCTGTTGGTCCTGTATTTATTGATAGCAATGGTACCAAACACTCTCGCTTCATTCGCGTAGAGGGACTTCGGGTGAATAAAAACCTTGAGGCCGATAGCTCCGGATGTGTTGACGTTGACCATTTAATTGCCTCCGGGTCATTAATACCAGTCGAAGTTTTTGAAAAAATTGGTGACATGGATGACTCGCTGTTTATTGACTATGTTGATGTTGAGTGGTCACTACGTGCACGCCACCAGGGGTTACGCTGCTACGGCGTATTGAATGCTGGTATGACGCACTCATTAGGAGAGCGCCGGGTTGCAGTCTTCAATCGTAGTGTGGCTATCCATGCTCCTGTGCGTCATTACTATCAGGTGCGTAATGCAATATTGTTGTATAAAAGAAATTATATCCCGGTTAACTGGAAGGTTGTAGATGCCTATAAGTTAGTTGCTAAGTTAGCTGTTTTTATTCTCTCAGCTGAAAATAAAAGCTCGGAGATAAAAATGATTTCAAAGGGGTTTCTTGATGCTTTCAGGAATATCAGCGGGAAATATAAGTGATAACTGCAGTGGGTATAATGTTGTGGACAAAGAAATATCTGTTAAAATCTCGATTGTTACTTATTATATAGATGATGATATATTCCCGTTAGTAGAGTCATTTCTCATCGCAGCACAAAAAACACCCTATTTGAACTATAAATTTGCGATTATTGAAAACGGTTATAAAGAGAAAACAGAAATACATCGGCAGGTTGAAAAGAAATATCCCTTCTGTACTGTCACTATTACTGGTGAGAATTTAGGGTATGGTCGTGCTCATAATTTAACCATCGATTCAACCTTTGATTACCATCTGGTGTTAAATCCTGATATTGAGTTTGCACCTGACTCTTTACGTGTTGCATTCGAATTTATGGAGCAAAATACGCATTGCGGATTGCTATCACCACAGTGTCACTGGCGAAATGGCGACCGTCAGTATCTGTGTAAAAGATATCCTGACGTATCTGTTCTGTTGATTCGCGCTTTTGCACCAAAAATTATTCAGGACATGTTCAGAAAGAAGCTAGAATATTATTGCATGAAGGATGAAATGCAGGCTGAAACCATTCTATGGAATCCACCAATTGTCACTGGTTGTTTTATGCTTTTTAGAACCTCTGTGCTGACTGCTTTAGGGGGCTTTGATAAAGACTTCTTTTTATATTTTGAAGATACTGATTTAAGTTTAAGAGCCACTAAAATGACGGATGTGGCCTATGTACCTGAAGTCAGGATGGTGCATCATGGCGGAAATGTATCGAGAAAAGGAATTAAACATATTCTCTTCTTTACGTCATCAATGGTGAAGTTTTTCAGAAAGCATGGCTGGAAAATTTTATAATTTTATTAATAATTAAGTTGAAATGCTATATTGATTTTAAAGGAAAATATAATGCTTTACCGCGGGTTAAGTGTTGCTTTAATTGTTCCATGTTATAACGAAGAAAAAACGATCTACCAGGTGATCAGCGACTTTAAACAGCAAATGCCTGAAATTGAAACTTACGTTTTTGATAATTGCTCAACGGATAATACACAAAGTGAAGCTCTGCGGTCTGGTGCTCAGGTAATTAATGTAAAGCAAAAGGGTAAGGGGAATGTTGTAAGACGAATGTTCGCTGATGTTGATGCGGATGTTTATGTAATGGTGGATGGTGATGCCACCTATGATGCTTCTTCTGTTCACGAATTAGTCGATGAGTTAATTGATTCAAGACTTGACATGGTTGTTGGGTGCAGGAAGGTCATTGCCGAAGAAAATACTAATGCCTATCGATTAGGGCATGAGTTCGGCAATAAGCTATTAACCCAAAGCGTTACGCAGATCTTTGGTGGTCAATTCACTGACATGCTTTCAGGTTATCGGGCATTTACCCGCCGATATGTAAAATCTTTCCCTGCTTTATCAAGAGGCTTTGAGATCGAAACTGAACTGACAGTTCATGCACTTGAATTACGTATGCCGTATGGTGAAATCATCACTGCGTATGGTGAAAGACCAGAAGGGTCGACCAGTAAACTTTCAACTTATAAAGATGGCTTTCGGATCTTAAAAACTATTTTCAGACTGTTTATGAGGGAAAAACCGCTCTTCTTTTTTAGCATTATTGCGGTGGTGCTGTTTATCACATCGATGACACTTTCTTTCCCTGTGTTTGCCGAATACTTTGAGACCGGTTTGGTACCACGTCTGCCAACAGCTATACTCTCAGCATTGTTGATGCTGGCAATGTTCTTATCAATCGCCTGTGGCCTAATTCTGGACAATGTTAACATTGGCCGACATGAAAGCAGGAGATTAGCATATCTGATGATCGCTAACATTGACAGGAAGTAAAATGACCTCAATCCAAAAGGAGTTCATAAAATTTGGCTTGGTGGGGATCGCTGGTTTTGTTGTTGATGCTGGCTTTTTATATATATTGAAGTCGCCTTTAGGTCCTTATCTTGCACGGCTATGTTCCTTTTTCTGTGCCGTTTGTGCCACATGGATATTAAATCGGACATTTACCTTCAATATTGCTGCCAGGCCGAAGAGTATTTTTAAAGAATTTATCAGCTATGTGATGAGTATGGTGGTTGGGGGAGGGGTAAACCTCGCTGTTTATTCTTTGGTTGTCGTTACTCTAGGTAGGTCAGCAGGGTATTTGTTAATTGCTCTTGCATTAGGGAGTATTGCAGGAATGGTCTTTAACTTTGCAATTACAAAATTATTAATATTTAAGGCAAGATAAGATGGGTTTGCGACAGAAGCTGTGTTTATCTGGTATATTTGTGCTATTGATGATTTGTTTATCATGGGTATTAATCGTAAAGCCTCCGTTTGGTTCTCCTGATGAGCTAAATCATACGGCGAGAGCTTATGGGATTTTGAACGGATACATGTTATTAAAGCCTGTTGGTGATGATGGCACTTCAGGTACTTATGTTGATCAATCCTTGTTTGACGCTGTAAAAATATATCGTGATGAAATCGCCGACTCTGGTGATGCAAAATCATTTAAATCCGGCATCGATAAGATGAAGGAACTAAAATGGTCTGGGCATGATTCTGCTATTCAAATTCCTAATGTTACGTTTTACGCCCCGCTTGTTTATTTTCCACAATCGTTAGCCTATGCAATAGGTAAAGTCTTAGACATTAATTTCTATGATACATATATAATTGGCAATTATTTAACATTTGCTGTTTGCATAGCGTTGTTATTTATTGCATATTTTATATATCCTATACCACCACTGGCTATGTTTTTTATTACTATGCCGATGATGGCCTATCAATTAATGTCACCAACGATAGACGGAATAAGTGTGGCATTAACAGTTCTGGCACTTTCAATCCTCTTCAGGCTTGAGAAAAATCCTCAGACTGAAAAGTATCTGGCGTTGTTAGTTTTGATGTCTGTGTGTATTTTTGCTTCGGCAGGTAGTCGTGCTAACTTGCTCCTGATGTCGTTCATTCCGCTGTGGCTATATTACTCGAATAAAAAGAAATCAAATCTGGTATTATTCATATTACTGATAACTTCTACATTTGGTTGGACGATTTTTAATATTGTCAGCGTCCATGATTCAGCTATGGGGCGCCATCCTGGTTATTCTAATTTTGAACTTATTATTTATTATATTAGCCATCCGGTTGAGCTTGTTTCAGTTATTTTTAACACGCTGACAAACTCTGGTTTAGTAACCGGTTATTATCACTCTTTTATAGGTGTTCTTGGCTCTCTGGATGCTCCAATCAAAGATAATCAACGTAACGTATTTACGATATCGATGTTGTTTGTTTTTTTATCATCTTTGATTCTTCGTGAGAAAAATCGGGTGAGGAAATTTGAAGTTTTTATTATCCTGTTAGCGTTGTCTGGTGCATTACTCATTTTCCCGGCACTACTTGTGCAATGGACATCATTCCCTGCGACTTATATTGATGGTGTTCAGGGACGTTATTTTATTATTCCGGCAATTGTCTTTGGCTATGCGTTTTCTGTTAACGCAAAACATCAAAATAAATACGTGTTTTTAATGTTACTGCTGGCGGTTTTTTCAACCTATACGGTTCATTCTAGCATGGTTAATCGTTACCTTAGCTCAACGGTTAAGTTACCGTATACCAGTGAAATATCCAGCGTTGCTGAAATTAAAAATATTAAAGAAGATGAGGTTGTCCAGTATTATCTTGATGTGCCTGAAGGCTCGGTCAAGACGGTCTCGTTTTACATGGCAAATTATAATAACGCGAGTAAAGGTAATGCTTCGCTGAATGCATGCAGTGGTAACCAATGTGTTGAGACCAACTTGAACATTAACGGTATGATGGATAACTCCTTCGTTGAATTTAAGTTCAATAAACCACTTAATATTGTAAACCACGATATGCAATTAAATTTTAAATTTGTGCCTGAAAAAGATAGCCAACCATTAGTAATCTGGGAATTTAAGCGTAAATCAGATGGTGTGAAAGTGCCTAAGATGATAATAGATTATTATTGACAATCTTTTAGAATGTTTAACTAAGTAATATAATTCATGCGTTTTTAAAATACGGTTGCTTCTTTTTTATTAAAGGATGTTGGGCTACCCCAACATCCTTTTTTTTATTTATGCCTATTGCGTAAATTCTCTATCACCGCCGTCAAATCCAGCTCCTGATCCTGCAGCAGCACCATCAGGTGATACATCAGGTCCGAGGCCTCGTTCTTCAGCTCAAACCGGTCATGCACCGTGGCGGCCAGCGCCGTTTCCACGCCTTCCTCGCCAACCTTCTGCGCAATGCGCTTGGTGCCGCTGGCGTACAGCTTCGCGGTATAAGAGCTCTCCGGGTCGGCGTGCTTACGCTCGGCCAGCAGCTGCTCGAGCTGATACAGGAACAGCCACTGGTGTCCCGCTTCGCCGAAGCAGCTGGACGTGCCCTTGTGGCAGGTTGGGCCAATCGGATTCACCAGTACCAGCAGGGTATCGTTGTCGCAATCCGGGGTGATACTCACCACGTTGAGGAAGTTGCCGGAGATTTCGCCCTTGGTCCACAGACGCTGCTTGGTGCGCGACCAGAAGGTCACCTTTCCGCTCTCTTCGGTCTTCGCCAGCGCTTCCTGATTCATGTAGCCAAGCATCAGTACTTCGCCGGAAATAGCGTGCTGTACGATGACCGGCATCATGCCGTCGGTTTTTTGCCAGTCCAGCTGTTCAGTTAACATACCCTAATCTCCACGCCCTGTGCTGCCAGGTACGCTTTCAGTTCACCAATATTAATAATCTGCTTGTGGAACACCGATGCGGCCAGCGCGCCGTCGACGTTGGCGTCGCGGAAGGCTTCAAGGAAGTGTTCCATCGTGCCGGCGCCGCCGGAGGCGATCAGCGGTACGTGGCACACGGCGCGGACTTTGCTCAGCTGCGCAAGATCGTAGCCGTTACGCACGCCGTCCTGGTTCATCATGTTCAGCACGATCTCTCCGGCCCCGCGCTTCTGCACTTCCTCTACCCAGTCGAGGGTTTCCCACTGGGTTACCCGGGTGCGGGCTTCGTCGCCGGTGTACTGATTAACGTGGTACTTGCCGCTATCGGCGTCGAACCAGGTATCGATACCCACCACGATGCACTGCACGCCAAAGCGATCGGCGAGGCGGGTAATCAGCGTCGGATCGGCCAGGGCAGGGGAGTTAATCGAAATCTTGTCAGCGCCAAAAGAGAGGATCTGCGCCGCGTCTTCCAGCGATTTAATCCCGCCGGCGACGCAGAACGGAATATCGATAACTTCCGCCACGCGGGAAACCCAGCTTTTATCGACCACCCGGCCGTCGCTGGAGGCGGTGATATCGTAGAAGACCAGCTCATCCGCGCCTTCGTCGGCGTAGCGCTTCGCCAGCGGGACGATATCGCCGATGATTTCATGATTACGGAACTGCACGCCTTTCACTACCTGGCCGTCGCGAACGTCGAGGCAGGGGATTATCCGTTTTGCCAGCATTGAATGGCCTCCGTTACGTTGAATTTATCTTCCAGCAGGGCGCGGCCAACAATGACGCCGCGAACGCCGGTTCCGCGCAGCGCGGCGATATCGTTAAGATCGCCGATGCCGCCGGAGGACTGGAACGCGACCTGCGGATAGCGGGTGCACACCTCTTCATATAAAGAGACGTTAGAACCGGCCAGGGTGCCGTCGCGGGAGATGTCGGTGCACAGCACGTGCTGCAGGCCAACCGGCAGATAGCTTTCTACCAGCTCCTCGAGGGTTACCCCTGAGTTTTCCTGCCAGCCGCTGACCGCCACCTGCTTATTACCCTCGGCATCGATGCGCACGTCGAGCGCCAGCACCAGATGCTGCGGGCCGAAACGTTTGAACCAGCCCTTCACCGTCTCCGGCGATTTCACCGCCGTTGATCCAACCACCACGCGCGCGACGCCGGCATCGAGCAGGGCCGCGACGTCCTCTTCCGTACGCACGCCGCCGCCGACCTGTACCGGTACGTCAACGCCGGCAACCAGCGTTTTGAGCAGCGCAATCTGCCGCTTTTCGGGATCTTTCGCGCCGGTCAGGTCGACCAGGTGCAGCACTTCCGCACCTTGAGCGGCGTACGACTGCAGGCGCGGCAGTGGATCGTTACCGTAGTCGCGCTGCTGGCCGTAATCGCCCTGGTGGAGGCGGACTACCGTGCCGTCAATTAAATCTAAAGCCGGAATTATCATCACATCTCCAGGAAATTTTTCAGCAGCTGGGCGCCGGCGCTGCCCGAGCGCTCCGGGTGAAACTGCACGCCAAAAAAGTTATCTTGCTGTACCGCGGCGGTGAACGGCTCACCGTAGTTGCACTGGGCGATGGTGTGCGGATTGACCGGCATCGCGTAGCTGTGGACGAAGTAGAAATAGGCCCCGTCCTCGATACCGCTGAACAGGCGATTCCCCGCTTTCGGGTATACGCGGTTCCAGCCCATATGCGGCAGCGGCAGCCCGTGGTCGGTCATCTTCGGCACGTCTTCGTCAATAATGCCCAGCAGATCGACGCCGTTGCTCTCTTCGCTGCGCCGGCCAAGCAGCTGCATGCCGAGGCAGATCCCCAGCACCGGCTGGGTGCAGGCCTTCACCAGCTCAATCAGCTCGCGGTCGCGCAGCTGGTCCATCGCTGCCTGGGCGGTGCCCACTCCGGGTAAAAACAGCTTGTCGGCGCGCAGCACCACGTCCGGATCGCGGCTCACCGCCGGCTGATAGCCGTGGCGGAGAATTGCCGACTTCACCGAATTGAGGTTGGCGCATCCGGTATCGAGGATCACCACGTTCATTACAGCACCCCTTTTGAAGATGGCAGCGTGTCGCCCTGGACGCGGATCGCCTGACGCAGCGTGCGGCCAAAGGCCTTAAACAGGCTCTCGACGCGGTGGTGGTCGTTCTTGCCCTTGGTTTTCAGGTGCAGGGTTACCGCCATGGTGTAGGAGAGCGAGCGGAAGAAGTGCTCCACCATCTCGGTGCTCAGGTCGCCGACGCGCTGATAGGCAAACTCCGCTTTATATTCGAGGTGCGGACGCCCGGAAATGTCCAGCGCGCAGCGGGCCAGGCACTCGTCCATCGGCAGCACAAAGCCAAAGCGGCTGATGCCGCGCTTATCGCCCAGCGCCAGCTTCAGCGCTTCGCCCAGCGCCAGGCCGGTATCTTCCACCGTGTGGTGATCGTCAATATAGAGGTCGCCGCCGACGTTAATCTCCAGGCGGAAGCCGCCGTGGGTGGCTATCTGATCGAGCATATGATCGAAGAAGCCGACGCCGGTGTGGATTTTGCTGCCGCCTTCGCGATCCAGCCAGACCTTCACATCGACCTGGGTCTCTTTGGTGATGCGCTCAACGTGGGCATAGCGGTCGCGGCGGGTAAGCTGCTCGCAGATGGTCGGCCAGTCGAGGGTCTCGCGGTCGTAGCGCAGGCCGATAATGCCCATATTTTCCGCCAGCTCGATGTCGGTGGCGCGATCGCCGATGACGTAGCTGTTGGCTTTATCCAGCACGCCTTCTTCCAGCCACGGCAGCACCAGCTGGGTTTTCGGCTTGCGGCAGTCGCAGCCTTCCGTCGGCAGGTGCGGACAAATCAGCACCGCTTCAAAGTTCACGCCCTGGGAAGCAAATACCTGCATCATCAGGTTGTGCGGGCCGTCAAACTCATCCTGCGGCAGGCTGTCGGTGCCCAGACCATCCTGATTGGTGATCATCACCAGCCGATAGCCTTCCTGCTGCAGCTTCAGCAGCGCGGGGATCACCTGCGGCTCAAAGGCCAGCTTTTCAAAGCGGTCTACCTGAAAATCAACCGGTGGCTCGGAAATCAGCGTACCGTCACGGTCAATAAAGAGAAACTTCTGGGTCATACATTCTCCGCAGTCAAGGCGTCAATCACGCGCTGGCTCTCTGCACGGGTACCGATAGTGATACGCAAACAGCCGCTTAATGAGGGTTGTTTATTCTGGTCTCGTAAGATAATGCCCTGATCCCACAAAGATTTAAATACCGCGCTGGAGGCTTTAATGCGCGCGAGGATGTAGTTGGTCTCGGAATCGAAAACCTGCTCAATGCAGGCGATGCCGCGCAGCTGGCCAATCAGGTACTCGCGCTCGTCAACGATCTGCGCGACGCGGGCGCGCATGGCGGCGATACCCTGCTCGTTGAGCGCCTGGGCGGCGATATCGGCGACCGGCGTGGAGAGCGGGTAGGGGGCGATGACCTTCATCAGCAGGCTAATCACCTCGGCGTTGGCCAGCGTAAAGCCGCAGCGCAGGCCGGCGAGGGCAAAGGCCTTCGACAGCGTGCGCAGCACCACCAGGTGCGGGTAGTCGCTCAGCCAGCCGGCCAGCGTCGCCTGCGGGCAGAACTCGATGTAGGCTTCGTCGGCGATGACAATCGCCTTGCCGCGGGTCATCTCCAGCAGCGCGCGCATATCGTCGGGATTGATCACCTGCCCGGTCGGGTTATTGGGGCTGCAGACAAAGACCACCTTCACGCCATCGAGGCTGGCGGCGATGCCGGGGAGATCGAGCTGCCAGTCGCTCAGGCTCGGCACCGTCCGGCGATCCACGCCGAAGGTTTCGGTACTGACGCCGTACATGCCGTAGGTTGGCGGGCAGTAGAGCACCGCGTCCTGTCCCGGCTCGCAGAAGGCGCGGATCACCAGCTCAATGCCTTCATCAGCGCCGCGGCTCACCAGAACCTGCTCGGGCTTAACCCCGGCATAGCGGGCGTAGTTCTCAATCACCGCTTTCGGCTGGCCTTCCGGGTAGCGGTTCAGCGTTTGCTGAGTTAGCTGGAATTCAACGGCGGTCGGGAATTCGTTGGCGTTGAGCCAGACGTCGCCTTTACCGCCCAGGCGGCGGGCGGACTGGTATGGCGTCAGGTCACGGACGTTAGCGCGGGCTAAATCTTCGATGCTCATGCTTGCTCCTTAAGCGCTGCAACGCGCAGCGTAACGGCATTTTTGTGGGCGGTCAGGCGCTCGGCGGCGGCGAGAATTTCAATCGTTGACGCCAGGGCGGAAAAGCCTTCGCGGGACAGCTCCTGCACCGTCATGCGCTTCTGGAAATCCGCCAGGCCGAGGCTGGAACAGGTAGAGGTATAGCCGTAGGTCGGCAGCACGTGGTTGGTGCCGGAGGCGTAATCGCCCGCCGACTCGGGCGACCAGTCGCCGAGGAATACCGACCCGGCGCTGGTGATGCTGTCGACCAGCTCACGCGCCCTGCGGGTCTGAATAATCAGGTGCTCCGGGCCGTACTGGTTGGAGATCTCCACGCACTGCGCGAGATCGCGCGCCACGATAATGCGGCTGGCTGAGAGCGCCTCGCGAGCGGTTTCCGCCCGCGGCAGCTCCGCCAGCTGGCGCTCAACGGCCTGGGCGACGCGGCGGCCCATTTCAGCATCAGGGGTCAGCAGAATAACCTGCGAATCCGGGCCGTGCTCGGCCTGCGACAGCAGGTCTGAGGCCACGAAGTCCGGCGTCGCGCCGCTGTCGGCAATCACCAGAACTTCTGACGGACCGGCGGGCATGTCGATCGCCGCGCCGTCGAGACGCTGGCTGACCTGACGCTTAGCCTCGGTAACGAAGGCGTTACCCGGGCCAAAAATTTTGTCCACTTTGGCAATCGATTCGCTGCCGAAGGCCAGCGCCGCAATCGCCTGCGCGCCGCCGACGTTAAAGACGTTACGCACGCCGCACAGCCGGGCGGCATAGAGAATTTCATCGGCAATGGGCGGCGGGGAGCACAGCACCACCTGCTGACAGCCGGCGATGCGCGCCGGCGTTGCCAGCATTAATACGGTAGAGAACAGCGGCGCCGAGCCGCCGGGAATATAGAGGCCGACGGAGGCGATGGGGCGGGTGACCTGCTGGCAGCGCACGCCCGGCAGCGTCTCAACGTCCACGCCCGGAAGCTGCTGGGCGTTGTGGAAGGTTTCAATATTGCGTACCGCAACCGCCATCGCCTGCTTGAGCTCGTCGCTCAGGCGCTCGCCGGCGGCGGCGATCTCTTCGTCGCTGACCTTCAGCGCCTTGACGTCGGTCTTATCAAACTTTGCGCTGTACTCGCGCAGCGCCGCGTCGCCGTTTTGTTTAACGTTATCAAGGATCTCAGCAACGGTGCGTGTGATGCTGTCGGAAGCGGAAATTGCCGGGCGCATTAATAGTTGTTGCTGTTGTTTGGCGCTACAGCTATTCCAGTCGATGATTGTGTTGAAGCTCATGATCGTTTCCCCTGTTTAATCTCTGAGACAGGCCCGGTGGGGCCCGTGCTGGCTGGATTACTCCATCATCTTCTCAATCGGCAGAACCAGGATCGAGCTGGCGCCGAGCGCTTTCAGTTTTTCCATGGTTTCCCAGAACAGGGTTTCGCTGCTGACCATGTGCATCGCTACGCGCTGCTTATCGCCCGCCAGCGGCAGGATCGTCGGACGCTCGGCGCCCGGCAGCAGGGCCACGACTTCTTCCAGACGCTCGGTCGGCGCGTGCATCATGATGTATTTCGATTCCCGCGCCTGGATAACGCCCTGAATACGGGTCAGCAGGCGGTCAATCAGCTGCTGTTTGGCATCGGCGATATCGCCGTCGCGCTGAATCAGGCAGGCTTTAGAGCGGAACATCACTTCCACTTCGCGCAGGCCGTTGGCTTCGAGGGTTGCGCCGGTAGACACCAGGTCGCAAATCGCGTCGGCGAGGCCGGCGCGCGGGGCGACTTCAACTGAGCCGTTCAGCAGGCAGGACTTAAACGAAATGCCTTTCTGATCGAGGTAGCGCTTCAGCAGGTGCGGGTAGGAGGTGGCGATACGCTTGCCGTCCAGCGCAGCCGGGCCGTCCCAGCGCTCGTCCGCCGGGGTGGCCAGCGACAGGCGGCAGCCGCCGAAATCCAGACGACGCAGGGTGAAGTAGCGCGGGTCTTCGCCCTGAGCGCGGCGGCTCAGCAGCTCTTCTTCCAGCACGTTTTCGCCGATAATGCCCAGATCGACCACGCCGTCCATAATCAGGCCCGGGATATCGTCATCACGCACGCGCAAAATATCGATCGGCATATTTTCTGCCAGCGCAATCAGGCGCTGAGTGTGCAGATTCACTTTGATGCCGCAGCGGCTCAATAATTCGCGTGAATCTTCGCTCAGGCGGCCTGATTTTTGAATAGCTATGCGTAAACGGCTGTTGTCTAACATTCTTCTTTTCCTCTTATACCTGTCTGAATCTGTCCGAATTTAATTCAAAAAAAAGCCCCCGGAAGTAAATCTTCCGGGGGCTCTCTTTGCGTTCATGCACCTCTGGAAGATCCAAACGTCTTCCAGCACACATCGCCTGAAAGACTAGTCAGGATGATGGTGATGATGGTGGTTTTTAGATTGAACGCAGTTCATAAAATTCTCTTTGAATGACTATGCATTTGATGCCTTTAACCTAAACCAGTTCAGCGGCATAAAGCAAGGGCTTTTTACTATCATTAATTCATTTCATATTCACCGAAGAAATTGTCAGCCGCCGCCGGCTGGCGTAGCCTTAAGTCAGCACAGCGAAAGAGCCAGGAGCCAGAGTATGAAAAAGGTCGCGATTGTCGGATTAGGATGGTTGGGTATGCCCCTTGCGCTGTCGTTGATGGCGCGTGGGTGGGAGGTGACCGGCAGTAAGACGACGCAGGATGGCGTGGAGGCGGCGAGGATGTGCGGAATTGACGGCTATCCGTTGCGTCTTGAACCGCAGCTGGTTTGCGACACCGAAGATCTGGATGCATTAATGAACGTCGATGCGCTGGTGATCACCTTGCCGGCTCGCCGTACCGGGCCGGGGGAGGATTTCTACCTGCAGGCGGTGCAGGAAATTGTTGATACCGCGTTAGCCCACCACGTTCCGCGGATAATTTTTACCAGCTCCACCTCGGTATATGGCAACGCCAGCGGCACCCTGAAAGAGGGCGCCCCCCGCAATCCGCAAACCGCCAGCGGCAGGGTGCTTAAAGAGCTGGAGGACTGGCTGCATAACCTACCGGGAACCTCGGTCGATATTTTACGCCTCGCCGGGCTAGTGGGGCCATCGCGCCATCCGGGACGTTTCTTTGCCGGCAAGTCGGCGCCGGACGGCCAGCAGGGGGTCAATCTGGTCCATCTGCAGGACGTTATCGCCGCGATTGAGCTGCTGCTGCAGGCCCCGAAGGGCGGACACATCTATAATATATGTGCGCCAAAGCATCCCGCTCGCGGCGTCTTCTATCCGCAGATGGCCCGCGAACTTGGCCTGCCGGCACCGGTGTTTGCCGATAACCCGGACGGCGATACCGGCAAGATTATTGACGGCAACCGCATCTGCTACGAGCTGGGATTTGAGTATCAGTACCCGGACCCGCTGGTCATGCCGATGGAGTAATCAGTCAGCGGGAAATCGCGAACCGAAAGGGGGCGGCGATGAAACCACTGCTGGATGTCCTCGTTATTCTCGATGCGCTGGAAAAAGAGGGGAGCTTTGCCGCGGCGTCGGCAAAGCTTTATAAAACGCCCTCCGCGCTGAGCTACACCATTCATAAGCTGGAAAGCGATCTTAATATTCAGCTGCTTGACCGCAGCGGACACCGCGCGCGCTTTACCCCCAGCGGCCAGCTGCTGCTCGAAAAGGGGCGCGAAGTGCTCCACACCGCTCGGGAGCTGGAAAAACAGGCGATTAAGCTGCACCAGGGCTGGGAAAACGCGCTGGTCATTGCCGTGGACGCCACCTTTCCCTTCTCTTTACTGGCGCCGCTGGTGGGCCAGTTTTATCAGCAGCACCGGCTGGCGCAGCTGCGCTTTAGCCGCGAGACCGTGAGCGGCCGCTGGGAGGCGCTGGTCGAAGGGCGGGCGGATATCGTGGTCGGCGCGTTAAGCGATCCGCCAGCTCTCAGCGGCTACGGTTTCACTTCGCTGGGCGAGCTGGAGCATATTTTTGTCGTCGCCCCGCAGCATCCGCTGGCGCAGCTGCCGGAACCGCTGAGCTGGCGGGTGATGAAGCGCCACCGGGCCATTATCTGCGGCGGCGGCTGGCCGTCCGCTGACGATCAGGAGAATCTGGCGGCTTTTGATTTTCCCGGCCTGCTGGCGCTGGTTTCCGCCGGTCTTGGCTGGGGCTATCTGCCGCGCTACCTGGCCCAGACCCAGCTTGACCTCGGCGAGCTGATAATGAAGGAGGTTGCCGCCCATCAGCCGCTATACCGGGCGTGGATTGGCTGGCATGAGGACGCATCCGGCCTCGCCAGCGAATGGTGGCAGAATGCTGTTTTAGCAAATAATGCTATTCGCAGGATATACAATACTAAAATTGTATGAATATTAGTCTTTTAAATGGTTCCTACAATTTTTTGGCTCTTCTACGGCTTGTCATCCGGCCAGTAAATGTTGCAAAATACGCGGCCTGAAAAACAGAAACTAGCCGACGCTTTTTAAAGCGTCGGTTATTTTTTTGCTTTAAAGACACATCATTCAATACCAAGAGGCCGGGCTTCGTACCGGATAGATATTTACTAAAAACCGACAGTTGTTGTCGCTGAGGAATACACAGAAATGGGGCAATTTTTTGCTTACGCGATGGCTTTCGCCGTAAAAGGGGATGACCACAATGTCGCATAACGCTACTCCAAAAACCTCTCGCGTGGAATTACGTAAAACGCTTACGTTGATTCCGGTTGTCATGATGGGCCTGGCCTATATGCAGCCGATGACGCTGTTCGATACGTTTGGTATCGTCTCTGGATTGACCGACGGTCACGTTGCGACGGCCTACGCCTTCGCGCTGATCGCCATTCTTTTCACGGCGCTGAGCTACGGTAAACTGGTTCGTCGTTTCCCGTCCGCGGGCTCCGCCTACACCTACGCTCAGAAATCTATCAGCCCGGCCGTTGGCTTTATGGTTGGCTGGTCATCGCTGCTCGACTATCTGTTTATGCCGATGATCAACATCCTGCTGGCGAAGATTTACTTTGAAGCGCTGATGCCTTCTATTCCGTCGTGGATCTTCGTGGTTGCGCTGGTCGGCTTTATGACCGTGTCCAACCTGCGCAGCATCAAGGCCGTGGCGAACTTCAACACCCTGATTGTGGTTCTGCAGATGGGCATCGTGGCGGTTATCGTCGGCCTGATCATCTACGGCGTCATGCACGGTGAAGGCGCCGGTACGCTGACCAGCACCCGTCCGTTCTGGTCTGAAGGGGCCCACGTGGTGCCGATGATTACCGGCGCGACCATTCTGTGCTTCTCGTTCCTCGGCTTTGACGGCATCTCTTCCCTGTCTGAAGAGACCAAAGACGCAGAGCGCGTGATCCCGCGGGCTATCTTCCTGACCGCGCTGATCGGCGGGATGATCTTTATCTGTGCCTCTTATTTCCTGCAGCTGTACTTCCCGGATATCTCGCGCTTCAAAGATCCGGACGCGTCGCAGCCTGAAATCATGCTGTACGTGGCGGGCAAAACCTTCCAGTGGGGCGTGCTGATCTTCTCCAGCGTCACCGTTCTGGCTTCCGGTATGGCCGCACACGCGGGCGTTTCCCGTCTGATGTACGTGATGGGCCGCGACGGCGTATTCCCGACCAGCTTCTTCGGCTACGTTCACCCGAAATGGCGTACCCCGGCGTTTAACGTCCTGCTGGTGGGCGCAATTGCGCTGCTGGCGATTAAATTCGACCTGGTCACCGCGACGGCGCTGATTAACTTCGGGGCGCTGGTGGCCTTTACCTTCGTTAACCTGTCGGTCATTTCGCAGTTCTGGATCCGCGAGAAGCGTAACAAGACCCTGAAAGATCACGTCAACTACCTGGTGCTGCCAACCTGTGGCGCGCTGACCGTTGGCGCACTGTGGGTCAACCTGGAGCAGAGCTCTATGGTGCTGGGCCTGATTTGGGGCACCATTGGCCTGGTCTACCTGGCCTGCGTGACCCGTCGTTTCCGCAACCCGGTTCCGCAGTACGAAGACATTGCCTGATCGCGTATCAGAATGAAAAAAGCCGGGGGGAGACCTCCGGCTTTTTTGTTTCCGTCACTTCTGCGCTTCCTGGCGCATCACTCTGAGCAGCGTATCCAGCAGTCCGGGAAAACGCGCCTCCAGATCCTCCCTGCGCAGCGAAATCATATTCTCCCGTCCCTGAGGGCGCTGCCATATCACGCCGCTATCGCGCAGCACGCGCCAGTGGTGGGTCATGGTGGACTTGGCAACGTCTTCATGGCGCAGGGCGTTGCAGCTCTGTTCGCTGCCATCGGCGAGGATGCGAATAATCTCCAGCCGCATCGGATTGCCAAGGGCAAAAAGAACATTTTCAAGGCGGATTTGTTCACGTTCGGGGTGATTGGCGATCATAATATTCCTGTGTCGGCGGTTGCTCTGTTCCGCGGAACAGCAGCCCGTATCGGCGGCTGGCCGGTAATATACCCAAACTCAATCGCTAAAGCCACGCGCGGTGCTGCAGCTTCACCGATAGTAACGATAGCAAAAATAGTTCGAATATACTCGTACAGTTGTACTATGATGGATGCCGTTGAATGAACCGCGGCCGTTTCGCCGCTCACTGACAGTCAAAATGACTAAGGACGCATCATGCCCCGACCCATCCCCCTCGAACGTTATCGCAACATCGGTATCTCCGCGCATATCGATGCCGGTAAAACCACCACCACTGAGCGCATTCTGTTCTATACCGGAATGAGCCATAAGCTGGGTGAAGTACACGATGGTGCGGCAACAACCGACTGGATGGCGCAGGAGCAAGAGCGCGGGATAACCATTACCTCCGCCGCGGTAAGCTGCTTCTGGCCCGGCATGGACCGCAGCTTTGAGCCGCACCGGATTAATATCATCGACACCCCAGGGCACGTCGATTTTACCATTGAAGTCGAGCGCTCCATGCGGGTGCTCGACGGCGCGGTGATGGTCTACGACTCCGTCGGCGGCGTGCAGCCGCAGTCGGAAACCGTCTGGCGGCAGGCGAATAAGTATCA
>NZ_JAQGFU010000110.1:0-14912 GCF_030078455.1 Klebsiella sp. Ech2A
CCTCAACGCTGCGCCGGGCGTCGGCGAGGCTGGCGGCGGCTGCGGTGGAGGCCGCCTCTGCGTTCAGCGGATGGCTGCGGGTAAAGGTAGCGCCGTCGTCGGCATCGTGCCACCGGCCGTTGGTGTACAGGCTGCAGGTTAAGCTCATCGGGAAACCTCATCTTTTCGCGTTTTTCCGAGTGTACCGGGCGGGGAGATTTCGCGGGGCCGGGAGGGCGGTTATCGCACGCTATTTTTCAAGCTTTTTAGGCAGTTCACAACTTCAGCCGATTAAACGGTGCAAAAAGGCGGCGAGTGTTGAATAAATCGGCGAAAACGGCGTTTTCAGCATAACCTGATACCAATTGATTATTTGCCGGTTGATTCCTGCTGTGCTGTTATTAGAGGGCATATAACAAATTAATAAGGTTTATAACCATGTCTACAGGGAAAACACGCCTTGCTCTGGCGCTGAGCGCGCTGCTGCTGCCGGCCGCTGCGGCCTTGGCGGCCGGTAACGATACGCTGGTCTACTGCTCCGAAGCCTCGCCGGAATCCTTCAACCCGCAGATTGCCAGCTCCGGCCCCTCGTTTGTGGCCAGCTCGCAGGTGCTCTACAACCGCCTGATTACCTTCGATCCGCAGAAAAATACGCCGGTTCCTTCGCTGGCTACCGACTGGACCGTTTCGCCGGATGGCAAAACCTGGACTTTTACCCTGCGTAAAGGCGTTCAGTTCAACAGCAATAAATACTTTAAGCCAACCCGCGATTTCAACGCCGATGACGTCCTCTTCTCGGTGCTACGCCAGCAGGATGCAAAACATCCGTACCATAACGTCTCGCAGGGCAGCTACGAGTACTTCCACGACGTCGGGCTGGATAAGCTGATCAAAGAGGTGAAAAAGCTCGACGATTATCACGTCCAGTTCGTGCTGACGGAGCCCAATGCGGCGTTCCTCGCCGACTGGGGGATGGATTTCGCCTCCATTCTCTCCGCGGAGTATGGCGACGCGATGTTGAAAAAGGGAACCCCGGAGTACGTCGATACCTGGCCTATCGGTACCGGCCCGTACGCGCTGCAGCAGTATAAGGTGGATTCCCAGATCCGCTATATTGCCAACCCGCACTATTGGGAAGGCGAGGTGCCGACAAAGCATCTGATCTTCTCGATCACGCCAAACGTTGAGACGCGGCTGGCGAAGCTGCAAACCAACGAGTGTCAGATCATTCCGGCGCCTTCCCCGGTGCAGTTCCCGGTCATCAAAGGCAATAAGGATCTGGCGCTGCACTCGGTTGAGGCGCTGAACGTTGGCTATCTGGCGTTTAACACCGAGAAAAAGCCGTTTGATAACCTGCTGGTGCGTCAGGCGCTGAACTATGCGACCGACAAGCAGGCGATCGTTAAAGCGGTGTTCCTCGATTCCGGCACCGTGGCGAAATCGCCGCTGCCGGCCAATATGCTCGGCTATAAGAAAGATCTCCCGGACTACGACTACGATCCGCAGAAGGCCAAAGCGCTGCTCAAGCAGGCCGGGCTGGAAAATGGCGCAGAGGTCACCCTGTGGTCGATGCCGGTTCAGCGGCCGTATAACCCGAACTCCCGCCGCATCGCAGAGATGATTCAGAGCGACTGGAGCAAGGTTGGCGTCAAGGCTAAAATTGTCAGTTTTGAGTGGGGTGAATATCTCGCCGGGATGCGTAAAGGCGAACACGACAGCGCCCTGTTTGGCTGGATGTCGGATAACGGCGATCCGGACAACTTTGCCGGCACGCTTTTGAGCTGCGATAACATCAAAACCGGCTCTAACGTTGCCCGCTGGTGCGATAAGTCCTACGACGCGCTGGTGAAAAAAGCGCTGCTGGTCAGCGATCCGCAGGCGCGAGCCAAGCTGTACGGCCAGGCGCAGGAGATTTTTTATCAGCAGGCGCCGTGGATTACCCTGGCAACCGGCAAAACCTTCTACGCCACGCGCAGCAACGTCAGCGGCTATAGCGTGAGCCTGATGGGCAGCGATTTTTCGAAGGTAAAACTGAATTAAGCCACAAGGAGCGCAGGATGGCACATCTGGATGAGGTTATCGCCCGCGTAGACGCGGCGATTGCCGAAGGGGTGATTACCCATATGAATGAGCTGCTGATCGAACTGAGCGATGACGCTGAACTCGATCGCGACGATCGCTATACCCAGCAGCAGCGTCTACGCACTGCCATTGCGCATCACGGACGCCAGCACCAGGAAGAGCAGGACGGGCGGCGTGAGCAGTTGACCAGGGGTGGCTCTATCCTCTGATATCCGCGTCAGAACTGGCGTCTGGCTACCAGCCAGGCGCCTATCACCAGCATGACCGCTCCGCAAAACGGCCCCACCAGCGCGCGAAACGGCACGCCGTGGGCGCGCACTAAATCGATGATCAGGCCGCCAACCAGCTGGCTGGCGATGAGCACCGCAATGGTGGTCGCCGCGCCGACGTTCTGATACCCGCTGATGCTGGCAAAGACAAAAAACGACCCCAGCAGGCCCGGAATCAGCGTCCACCACTTCACGCTAACCGCCAGCTCATGCATGCCCGCCGCGCCGTGGCGCAGGAGCAAAATGGTGACGAAAATAACAATCCCGACCAGCGAATTAAGCAGCATCGCAATCAGGATTGTCGAAGCGGACTGGGTAATGCGCACCATCAGCGTATTCTGCACCACCAGCCCGATCCCGGCGGCGATAAGGCAGGCCAGCGTCAGGGACTGGTTCATGCCTCGGGATCCGGATCGCGGCGATCGTCGAGCTGGAGCTGCATAAAGGTCAGGTCCAGCCAGCGGCCGAATTTGGTGCCGACCTGCGGCATCTGGCCGGTGGTTACAAAACCGAGGGTTTCATGGAGATGCAGCGACGCGTGGTTCTGCGCCTCAATGCCGGCGACCATCACGTGTTTCTTCAGGCGGCGGGCCTCATTAATCAGCGCCACAAGCAGGGTGCGGCCAAGCCCTTTTCCCTGATGATCCGGGTGTACGTAGACCGAATGCTCGACGGTATGGCGAAAGCCGTCGAAGGCGCGCCAGTCGCCAAACGATGCGTATCCGGTCACCACGTCGTTCTCTTCGCTTACCAGCACCGGGAAACCGGCCAGCTGGCGCGCTTCAAACCAGGCAATGCGGTTATCGGTATCGACGGTTTTATCATTCCAGATAGCGGCAGTGTGCAGCACCGCATGGTTGTAGATCCCGGCAATCGCCGCACAATCCTCTTTACAGGCATAGCGGATGGTCATAGCAAACCTCAAGTTTCGTACACTATAGTAGTACGATATTATTACAATAATGTACGCGACGCTGTCACCTGTTTTAGCCATAATTTTTCCTGGGCAGCGCCAGCCGGCGCTGTATCAGGCGAAGAGGCGCGGACCAGCGCCGTGCAAACGCCTTAGCTTTCATCACCTTGTTACGCCGCCTGCCATACACTATAGTGCTACGCTATGAATACTATCGAAGACAATATCAATCAGCGCATCAGCGCCCGCATTCGGATCGAACGCGAGTCCCGAGGCTGGTCTCTGAGCGAGCTGGCGGAACGGGCCGGCGCGTCGCGGGCGATGATCCACAAAATCGAACGCGGTGAGAGCAGCCCGACGGCGTCGATGCTTGGGCGTCTCTCCGGCGCCTTTGGCATCAGCATGTCGACGCTGATCGCCCGGGCGGAGATGCAGGAAGGGAAGCTGCTGCGCTTTGCCAACCAGCCGGTGTGGCGCGATCCGCAGAGCCACTATCTGCGCCGTCACGTCTCGCCGCGCAGCGATCTGCCTATCGATCTGGTGCAGGTGGAGCTTCCCGCCGGCAGCGATGTTCCGATGCCCGCGGCCTCCTATGCCCTGGCGCGCCAGCTGATCTGGCTGCAGCAGGGCGAGCTGGTGTTTGTCGAAGGCACCACGCGCCATGAAATGCGGGCGGGGGACTGCCTGGAGCTGGGGCCGCCGAACGACTGCCGCTTTATCAATGAGTCCGCCACCTCCTGCATCTACCTGGTCGTCAGGCTGAATCAATCTGCCTCATAATGCCAATGCAGGCGGTGGTAATTGCGGCTAGCCTCAGTACAGGTCTTTAAAAGAGGAGTTTGCTATGGCTTTTAATTCGCAACGTCACCGTCGCTGGGTGCTGGCTTCTCGTCCACACGGCGAGCCGACCGGGGAAAATTTCCGTCTGGAAGAGGGCGATGTGCCCTCGCCGGGCCCGGGACAGGTGCTGCTTCGCACCGTGTTTCTCTCTTTAGATCCCTACATGCGCGGCCGCATGAGCGATGCGCCGTCCTACTCGCCGCCGGTCGCCATCGGCGCGGTGATGGTGGGCGGTACGGTGAGCCGGGTTGTGACGTCAAATCATGCTGACTTTACGCCAGGGGAGTGGGTGCTGGGCTACGGCGGCTGGCAGGATTATGAGCTGTCTGACGGCAGCGGGCTGGTGAGGCTGGGCGCGCAGCCGGAGCATCCGTCCTGGGCGCTCGGCCTGCTGGGCATGCCTGGTTTTACCGCCTATATGGGGCTACTGGATATTGGACAGCCGAAGGCAGGCGAGACACTGGTAGTCGCCGCCGCCACCGGGCCGGTGGGCGCAACGGTAGGGCAGATTGCTAAGCTTAAAGGCTGCCGCACCGTCGGGATTGCCGGCGGCAGCGAGAAGTGTCGCTATGCGGTCGAGACGCTGGGCTTTGACGTCTGCCTCGACCATCGGGCACCTGATTTTGCCGAGCAGCTGGCGCAGGCCTGCCCGCAGGGCATTGACGTTTATTATGAAAACGTCGGCGGCAAGGTGTTCGATGCGGTGCTGCCGCTGCTCAATACCTCGGCGCGGGTGCCGGTGTGCGGCCTGGTCAGCGGCTACAACGCGACCGCGCTGCCCGAGGGGCCGGACCGTCTGCCGCTGCTGATGGGCACGCTGCTGAAAAAGCGGATTCGGATGCAGGGCTTTATTATCGGCCAGGATTACGGCCACCGTATCGCCGAGTTCCAGCAGGAGATGGGACGCTGGGTGCAGGAGGGTAAAATTAAGTACCGCGAGCAGCAAATCGACGGGCTGGAGAGCGCCCCCCGCGCGCTGATCGGCCTGCTGAAGGGCGAGAACTTCGGTAAGGTCGTGGTCCGCGTTTCGCCGGACGAGTAACGTTTATTTAAAAGAAATTCCCCAAAAACCAGGAAGAAATGGAAGAGGATGCTTTTGATGGCTTCTGGTTTCTGACGGAGAAATGCCCTGGCAGCATAGTCTGGATCCACGAAAATGGCTATGAAGACTGGACCTGATATACCGCCAGTCATAACGGCTCTTCGGAGCCGTTATTCTTGAATATATCTCGCATAAATGCTTTTGTCGGTCACGATACTGAAATTAACGGTACTGCCTGCCTCTGATAGATCCCACCCGGACAGACCAAAGGCAGGGTCATTGACGAACGACAGACAGGCTCTGTGCCTGACAAACTCGTCGCCTGATACGCTGCAAACTGCCGACGTTTCCGGTCGGCTCGTCTTTATCCAGAAGGCAGTATCGCAATTCTTAACGTCTTGCAGCACCCTGATTCAGCCATAAAACGCCAGCCGCTCGGCTAACAGGTCAACAAAACCCTCCCGGTCGACATCCAGCAACACCGTGGTATTCGGCTGCTTGCCGGTCAGGAAGTAATAATCGACCACCGTCATGCCCTGGGTGTATTTCCCCTGGGTTTCCACGCCTACCCAGCGCTCAGCGCAGGTGAACAGCTCCGGCTTCAGCAGCCAGGCGATGGTGCAGGGGTCATGCAGCGGGGCGCCGGTGAATCCCCATTTAGCATCCTTGTGATACTCCATAAAGAAGTCGAGCAGCTCGGCAACGATGGTGGCTACCGGGTTGCCGACCTGGCGGAAACGTTCGATATCCATGTCATGAATCTGCGCCCGATGCGTGACGTCCAGCCCGGCCATCACCACCGGAATACCCGACTGGAAGACGATCTCCGCCGCTTCCGGGTCGACGTAGATATTAAACTCGGCGGCGGGCTGCCAGTTGCCGAGCACCATTGCGCCGCCCATCATCACGATGCGCGCGATCTTGTCGTGCAGTTCCGGGTGGCTATTCAGCAGCAGGGCGACGTTGGTTTGCGGGCCTGTGGCGACAATCGTCACCGGCTGCGGGCTTTCGCGCAGCGTTTTGGCCATCAGTTCTATGGCGGTACAGTTCTGCGGGGCAAAATCAGGCTCCGGCAGCGCCGGGCCGTCGAGCCCGCTTTCGCCGTGAACGTTGTCAGCGATGATAAGCTCGCGCATCAGCGGCTTACGCGCGCCGCCGGCCACCGGAATATCCTGGCGTTGCAGCAGCGTCAGCATGCGCAGCACGTTACGCAGGGTTTTCTCCGGCGTCTGGTTGCCGGCGGAGGAGGTGATGGCTTTGACGTCCAGTTCGGGTGAGGCGAGGGCGAGAACGATAGCGATGGCGTCATCATGACCCGGGTCGCAATCAAGGATGATTGGCAGTGCCATAGCGGCTCCTTTTTATGGGCGATATTTGTGATAAGGGTAACGCCAGGGAGCACAACAGACGAGAGAGGATAAAACAAAGCGTGATGCACGCCGCATTATGAAGGCAGGAGGGAAGAATGTTTTCCCGACAGCGAGCTTGCTTCCCGCCCGGTCCGCGCTGGCCGGGGCAACGCAGGACGATGAGGCCATGGCCGGAATGGGGACATTAACGCCGCCGCCCGGCGTGACTCCCCGGGCGGCGGCTGCGGCGTGTTATTCAAATCGCCAGGCGAGGTTAAGGCCAACGCCGTAGTTACGTCCCGGCGCAGGTTCGTAGTAGCGGCCGTTGGACTCGTTGACGATCACCGATCCGGCGTAGCTGCGGTCAAACAGGTTATCGATACGGCCGAAAACGTCCATATCCATGTTGCCGTAGTTCCACTTATAGCCGCTGGTGAGCCCAACGACGGTCCAAGACGGCGCCTTAGCGGTGTTCTCATCGTTAGCCATAATGTTGCTCATGTAGCGAATATCGCTGCCCGCGTACCAGCCGCGATCCGGTTGATAGCCAAACGAGGCGTAGCCCATGTTGCGGGCGATCCCCGGGATGCGGTTGCCGTTGCAGCTGGCGTCGTCGCAGACGTTGGTCCGGTAGGTGGCGTCCAGCCAGGTCCAGGCGGCCTTCAGGCGCCAGTTCTCAGCGAACTGCTGATCCAGCCCCAGCTCCATCCCCTGACGGCGGGTTTTGCCGGCGTTTTTATAGCTGGTGCGTCCGCCGCTGCTGGCGTCAACGACAATCTCGTTATCGGTATTGGTCTGGAACAGGGCGGCGGTGAGCAGGCCGTTGCCGATCCGCGTTTTGCTACCTATTTCAAACGTCTCGTTGGTTGAGGGCTGCAGGCCAAAGTTCAGGCCGCCCTGGTTGCCGGAGCGATAGGAGAGCTCGTTGATGGTCGGCGTTTCAAAACCACGGCCGGCGGAAGCGTAGACGTTCCACGCATCGGTCAGCGCATACTTCAGTGAACCCGCCGGCAGCCATTTGTGGTAGCTGGCGTCGCCGCTATCGTCCCCGTTGCCCGGGGTAATGTAGTCATCGTTTGAATCGAACCACACCGAGCTGTAGCGCACCCCGGCATCGAGAGTCAGTTTCTCCGTCAGCTGCCACTGGGTCTGCAGATAAGGATCGATATTCCACATCAGGTTGCGTTCGTTGCGGCGCAGGTTGCCCTCTTCGCCGTACTGCGGCGCGCCGTTGGCCATCACGAAGTTTTCAAACCCTTTGCGGCGCTCGCTCATGGTTTCGTAATCAAGCCCGGTGGTGAAGGTCACCGGCACCAGCAGCTCCCCGCGGTGGGTCCAGCGGGTATCGATACCCTGATAGTGGCGGGTGAGGTCAATCACGCCGCCCGCGTGGCTCGGGTTAAGCTGCGGCGCGCGCGGAATCGACTGATACTGCGTGGTTTCGCGCTCGCCGGCGTACATCATCACGCTCAGGTCGTCGCGCTCGCTCAGCTGGCGCTCGTAGCGTAAACCGGCCTGGGTCTGTTTGGTCGATTTGCGGGTGTTGTACTGATCGCCGCGCGGCGACTGGCGCGGGTTGCTTTGCCACTCGTCGTAGCTCAGGCCGCCGGCATCGTTGGCCTTAATATCCACGCTGTTGAACAGCAGCGTCAGCTTACTGACGTCGTTGATACGCACGCCGAGCTTCGCGTTGGCGAGGTTTTTCCGCGCGCCGCTGTGATCGCGATAGCCGTGAGTGGTGAAGCGGTTGGTCGACACGGTGTAATCGACGTCCCCGGCGTGGGTACCGTCGCCGACGGCGCCGGTGGCCTTCATGCCGTAGTGCCAGGTACCGAAGCTGCCGTAATAGCTGCTGGCTTCGATGGTTGGCGGCTGGCTGCCGCTCTGGCTGGTGACGTTAATCACCCCGCCGGAGGAGTTGCCGTACAGCGCGGAGAAGGGCCCGCGCAGAACCTCCAGCGACTCTACGCTGCCGATATCGATATTGGAGGTTTGCCCCTGGCCGTCGGGCATGGTGGCCGGAATGCCGTCAACGTAGATCCGCAGCCCGCGCACGCCGTAAGTGGAGCGAGAGCCGAAGCCGCGAATCGAGAGCTGCAGGTCCTGAGCGTAGTTTTGCCGGTTTTGCACCTGCAGACCGGGCACCGCGCCCAGCGACTCGGAAAGGTTGACCCGCGGCGCGGCGCGGCGCATGTCGTCGCCGTCAATCACGCTGACGGCGGCGGGGGTATCGAGTTCGGAGACCGTCGTTGGGGCAGCGGTAACGACCATCGTCTGTTCGCCTTCTGGGCTGGACTGAGCCATAGCGACCAGCGGCAAGAGGAGGGCGGGAAGCGCAACCGTGCGCACGGAAAGGATTTTCATGGAAACACTCGCAAAACGAACCAAACGGAACATATCTCCATATGTTAACTCTTTTGTAATTTTTTGAAAATTATTAACGGAAGTTTAGTTAAATAATGGCAACTATTGGCTGTTTTTTTCGCCCGCGAGCGTAATTAACGCTCCACTTTGCGTTAAATAATGATTACTATTCGCATTTATAAAATAGCGTAAAGCCATGACTTTACGCCACGGAAGCACTGTCGAGCAGGCACATATTTGTTTTATCAAAGGGAGTCGTCATGTCATTACGTCATCTGTCCACGCCGCGTCTGCGCCGTTCACTGTTGTTAACTTCACTGCTGCTGGCGGGGAGCTTCAGCGCTCACGCGGCGGAAGAAATGCTGCGCAAGGCGGTTGGAAAGGGCGCATACGAGATGGCTTATAGCCAGCAGGAAAATGCGCTATGGGTCGCGACTTCGCAAAGTCGTTCGCTGGATAAAGGCGGGATCGTCTATCGCCTCGACCCGACGACGCTGGAGGTCACTCAGGTTATCCATAACGACCTCAAGCCGTTCGGCGCGACGATCAACAACGCTACCCAGACGCTGTGGTTTGGCAACACCACCGACAGCACCGTCACCGCGATTGACGCCAAAACCGGCGCCGTGAAAGGCCGTCTGGTGCTTGACGACCGCAAGCGCAGTGAAACCGTGCGTCCGCTGGCGCCGCGCGAGCTGGCAGTGAATGAGAAGACCAACACCGTTTATATTACCGGGCTGGGTAAAGAGAGCGTTATCTGGGTGGTTGATGGCGACAAGCTGACCCTGAAAGATACCATTACCAATACCGGCGCGATGGCGACCGGGCTGGCGGTTGATGCTGACGCGAAGCGCATTTACACCACCAACGCCGACGGTGAGCTGCTGACTATCGACAGCGACAGCAACAAAATTCTGAGCCGTAAAAAGCTGCAGGATGACGGTAAAGAGCACTTCTACCTGAACCTGAGCCTCGATACCGCGGGCCACCGCGCCTTCATTACCGACAGCAAACAGCCGGAAGTGCTGGTGGTCGATCTGCGCGACGGCAAGGTGCTGGAGAAAATCGCCGCGCCGGAATCGCTGGCAGTGCTGTTCAACCCGACCCGCAATGAAGCCTACGTGACCCACCGTAAGGCCGGCGAAGTCAGCGTGATCGATGGTAAAACCTACAAGGTCGTCAAAACCATTAAAACGCCAACCTATCCTAACAGCCTCGCGCTCTCCGCCGACGGTAAAACGCTGTACGTCAGCGTGAAGCAGGAATCAACCCGTCAGAAAGAAGCCACTCAGCCGGATGACGTTATCCGCATCGCGCTGTAAAGATGTAGCGGAGGGGGAGACCCCTCCTGCTCGCCTGAATCACCCTCTGTTACAATCACCTGTTAGCCGTATTAACCTAATGGCTTTATAATCAGTGCTTTCCCGCCTGCTGCGGGAGAGTGGTAATCTTTCTGGAGACGATATGAATAAGCCATTTATGGTTCTGTGCGCCGGCGCGATGCTGGCCTTACTGGCGGGCTGTACGTCAAACTATGTGATGACAACGAAAAGTGGGCAGACCATCGTGACCCACGGCAAGCCACAGCTGGATAAAGATACCGGCATGACCAGCTACACCGACGAATCGGGCAACCAGCGTCAAATTAACAGCAGCGACGTTTCGCAGCTGGTTAAAGATAACTAAGTCTGGATCGTCGTTGAAAAGTGCGGTTTGACCGGTTTCGGCCAAACCGCAATCGCGCTATTTTTGCGCCGTCTGCGCACCCGGTGCGGTGCTATGTATCGCCGCCACCCGGCGACGAACGCCAAACCAGCCGGCGACCAGCAGCACCGCAATCAGCGGAATTGAACCGATGGTGTAGGTGCCGTTCGGATAATCGAAGGCCATCAGCACCAGCACGCTGAGCAGGAACAGCAGGGTCAGCCAGGAGGTAAACGGCGCGCCAGGCATTTTGAAGCTCACCTCCGCCGCTCTACCTTCCTTAATCGCTTTACGCAGCCGCATCTGGCAAACCACGATAAAGCCCCACGACGCAATAATCCCCAGCGAAGCCACGTTGAGCACGATCTCAAAGACCTGCGACGGCACCAGATAGTTGAGGAATACGCCGATGACGTAGACCGCCAGCGTCGCCAGAATCCCGGCGTAAGGCACCTGATGACGGCTCATCTTCGACATAAACTGCGGCGCGGAGCCGCCCATCGACATCGAACGCAGAATGCGCCCGGTGCAGTACAGGCCCGAGTTGAGGCTGGAGAGCGCCGCGGTTAAGACCACGATATTCATCACGCTGCCAATGTACGGCACGCCGAGCTTCGAGAAGAAGGTGACGAACGGGCTTTGCCCCGCCTGATAGGCATTCCACGGCAGCAGCAGCACCAGCAGCACCACGGAGCCGACGTAGAACAGGCCGATACGCCAGATCACGCTGTTGATCGCCCGCGGCACCATGGTCTGCGGCTCTTTGCACTCTCCGGCGGCGGTGCCGACCAGTTCGATGGAGGCAAAGGCGAACACCACCCCCTGCACCAGCACCAGCGCCGGCATCAGGCCGTGCGGGAACAGGCCGCCGTTATCGGTAATCAGGTGGAAGCCGGTGGCGTTGCCGTCCAGCGGTTTCCCGCTGCCGAGAAAAATTGTGCCGACCACGAGGAATGCAACAATCGCCAGCACTTTGACCAGCGCAAACCAGAACTCCATTTCGGCAAACCACTTCACGCCGATCATATTCATGGTGCCGACGATCGCCAGCGCGCCGAGGGCGAAGACCCACTGCGGAACGTCGCCGAAGGCGCCCCAGTAGTGCATGTAGAGCGCCACGGCGGTGATGTCGACAATGCCGGTCATCGCCCAGTTGACGAAGTACATCCAGCCGGCAACGTAGGCCGCTTTTTCGCCGAGGAATTCGCGGGCGTAGGAGACGAAGCTGCCGCTGGAGGGCCGGTGCAGCACCAGTTCGCCCAGCGCGCGGAGGATAAAGAAGGAGAACAGGCCGCAGACCAGATACACCAGGGCCAGCGCGGGCCCCGCCATCTGCAGGCGCGCGCCGGCGCCGAGGAACAGACCGGTACCGATTGCGCCGCCGATGGCGATCATCTGCACCTGACGGTTGCCCATTGCCTTGTGGTAACCCGACTCCTGCGAGTTGAGCCAGTGACGTTTTGCGGCCTGATGCTCGGCCGCGGCGTTGTGTTTTGTATTCATTGATGTACCCATTTTCCTGTCAATGTCCATGAGTGGTCCCCGCACCGCCGACTGGCAGCACGTTATGCTGGCTTTCTCATCATTCTGGCGTAGGAGATAAGCAGAGCATGGCGCAGCATCCTACACGCAACGTGATAGTGACGCACGTAAAACATGTCTGCAGCGCACTTGCTTATATATCAATGGGTTCAGCGTCGTAGCGCGTCCACGAGCAGGGAAAAGGCGGCGGTGTGCTGGCGGCGGCTGGGATAATAAAGATGGTAGCCGGTGAAGGAGGGAGTCCAGGCTTCGAGGAGCCGCACCAGCCGACCGTCGGCGAGCGCCCCGGCGACGGAATCCTCCGGGACATAGGCCAGTCCGAGGCCCGCGGCGGCAGCATCTATACGCTGCGGAAGGCTGTTTAGCGTGATTTGTCCGTCAACGCGGACGCGCACTTCGCGCCCCTCCTGCTCAAACTCCCAGGCATAAATGCCGCCGAGGGTCGGTAAGCGCATATTAATGCAGCGGTGGCGGTCGAGCTCATAGGGCGTTTGCGGCGTGCCGTAGCGCGCAAGGTAGTCCGCCGAGCCGACGACGGCCATGCGCATATCGGGGGCGATACGCACCGCAATCATATCCTTCGCCACCTGCTCGCCGAGACGGATCCCGGCATCAAAGCGCCCATCGACGATATCGGTCAGTCCGTTATCAACGGTAATTTCGATATGAATGTCAGGATACTGCAGCATAAAGGGTTTCAACGTCGGCCAGAGCACCGCGCTGGCGGCGTGCTCGCCGGCGGTGAGGCGGATATTACCGGACGGATGCTCACGGGTGTCGCGCAGGTCGCTGAGCGCCTGCTCAATTTCCTGCAGATGCGGGCCGAGGCGCTGAAACAGCCTGTCGCCGGCCTCGGTTGGCGCGACGCTGCGGGTGGTGCGGGTTAGCAGGCGCACGTCGAGCCGGGCCTCCAGATTGCGTATGGCGTGGCTCAACGCCGACTGAGAAACGCCGAGCTGGGCGGCGGCGCGGGTAAAGCTGCGCTCGCGGGCCACCACCATAAACGACAGTAGGTCGTTAATATTATCTTTAAGCATCGTTTTTTCGGATTAATGAATTTGGCTCATGGTTCCTTTCTTATTTTGCAGTCTAATCGCGGCCCGACGCTTGCGCTATCTTTAGTGCAACACATAAGAGGAGAGCATCATGAATATTAGCCACAGCGGCTCACAGCCATCGCGAAAAGGCCCCGCAGACTGGTTTACTGGCGACGTGCGTATCGACGCGCCTTTTCAGGCCACCGAGCCGGCGAAAGTGGGCGGCGCAACGGTCACCTTCGAGCCCGGCGCGCGTACCGCCTGGCATACGCATCCGCTGGGCCAGACGCTGATTGTGGTCCAGGGACGCGGCTGGCTGCAGGAGTGGGGCAAAGAGCCGCAGGCGCTGAATCCGGGCGATATCGCGTGGATCCCGCCGGGCGTGAAGCACTGGCACGGCGCCAGTAGCACCGCCGCGATGGTGCATATTGCCATCGCCGAAGCGGAAAACGGCAGCGCGGTGACCTGGCAGGAGCACGTCAGCGACGAGCAGTATCAGGGCTGCTAAACGCTACCGCCGCCGGTTAGCGCAGGCGCTGAGCCGGAATTTTCATCGCCGACGCGGCCGTTTGTCGGCTATTATTCTCAGCCCCACAACAAAACATGGCTGAGCGCAGACGATGAAAATCAACGTAGTAGGGACCAGCGGCGTCGGCAAATCGACCCTCGCCCGGCGGATTGCCCGGCAGCTGGCGCTTCCCTGTATCGAAATGGACCGGCTCTACTGGCTTCCGCAGTGGCAGGGCACGCCGGACGAAGCGTTTTTCGCCAAATTAGCCTCCGCTACCGCCGGGCCGGGCTGGGTGCTGGACGGCAACTATAACCGCAGCCGTCAGATCAAATGGCGCGAGGTCGATCTGGTGGTCTGGCTCGACTACGGATTCTGCCGCACGCTGCGCCAGGCGGTGTGCCGCGCCGCCGCCCGCGCCAGCCGCCGCCAGGAGCTGTGGCCCGGGACCGGCAACTGCGAAAGCTTCCGCCGCTCCTTTTTTAGCCGCGAATCCATTATCTGGTGGACCATCAAAACCTGGCGTCTCAATCGCCAGCGCTACCTTGCCGATATGGCCGACCCGGCCTGGCAGCATATTCGCTTTGTGCGCCTGCGTAACCGGCGCCAGACGGAGGATTTTCTCCGCCAGCTGGCGGCGCAGCCTGCCCAGCATTAAGCTCGTATATCTATTTTCCGGCAGAGTACATGTAAATAAATTGTTTCTCAGCCGCCTGCCCAGATTCTAATAATGCAGACACGTTAGTTAATACGAGTCTGCGAAATGTCTTATCGAATCAGTATTCTGGATAAAAGTCCGCTTGCGGCTGGAGAAACGGCCGCTCAGGCGCTGACCCGAACTTTAACCCTTGCGCAACAGGCGGAGGCCTGGGGATATCATCGCTTCTGGATAGCCGAACACCATAATACCGATCAATTAGCCAGCCCGTCGCCGGAGCTGGCGATCGCCTGGATCCTCGGCCAGACCCGGCAGATTCGCGTCGGGTCCGGCGGGGTGATGCTCCAGCACTACAGTCCCTATAAAGTCGCGGAAAACTTCAACCTGCTGGCCTCTATTGCGCCGGGCCGGGTGGATCTTGGCGTTGGCAAAGCGCCCGGCGGCCTGCCGCTCTCCACCCGCGCGCTGCAGCAGGGGCTGAATCAGGAAGATAAAGGCACCTTTGCCGACCAGCTGGCCCAGCTTGATAACTGGCTATCGCTGACCGAGGCTGAAGGTGACGAGAGCGTGCGGGCGACGCCTATTCCGCCGCGGCGGGCGGACGGCTTCCTGCTCGGCGCCAGTC
>NZ_JAQGFU010000111.1:0-14654 GCF_030078455.1 Klebsiella sp. Ech2A
GCCGTACCCGCCAGCAGGGGGGCAACCTCGTGGCGACGGTGGGCACCCTGCACTGCGCGCCGGGGGCGGTTAACGTGATCCCCGGCGAGGTCACGCTGAGCCTTGATATTCGCGGCCCGCACGAAGAACCGCTGGAGGCGCTGCTGAATGCGCTGCTCGAGGATGCGCGCAAGGTTGCCGCCCGCCGCGGCCTGCAGTTCGGCTGCGAGGAGTTCTACCGGATTGCGGCCACCGCCTGCGATGAGCGACTGCAGCAGGTGCTAAGTACGGCCGTGTGCCGGGTGCAGGATCGCTCCCTGTCGCTGCCGAGCGGCGCCGGACACGACGCCATCGCGATGGCCGAACGCTGGCCGGTAGGCATGCTGTTTGTCCGCTGCAAAGGCGGCGTCAGCCATCATCCGGCGGAGTCGGTGACGGCGGCGGACGTTGCCCTGGCGATCGCCGCGTTTAGCCAGGCTACCCTGGCGCTGAGCGATATGACCTGAGGTTCTCCCGGCGCTTCGACAGGAGAAAGTTGGGGTTATTTGTAAAGAAATTAGCACTAAATGCTAAAAATGCCGCAGGCGATCGCTATACCATCCGCGGCACTGACCTCGTCGCCATGGATTGGTAGTCAGTTGGAAAAATTCCGCGGGGTCAGTCCACTCTCTTCCTCCACCGTTGATACCCCCTTAGTGCCCCTGATTTACGCTGCCGCAGTGCGGGTTTTTGATGTGCCGAATCTCATCGGGCTGCTATGCTGCGTTTTGAGAGAGACAACGTTGTTTGAGAGACATGCCAATGCCTGATTTACAAAAACATTTGCCTCCCAGGGCCCCGCTGGCCGCTTCCCGGGCCAACCTGCTGCCCGCGCTATTGGTGATTATCGCCGTATCGGCGCTCTGTATTTTCATCTCAACACCCTTAGGCCCCTGGAACGTGATATTGACCAACTCCGGACTCTATATCGATCTGCTGGCCCTGCTGTTTCTGGTATTTATGCTGTGGAATTCGGCAAAAGTCAGAATGAGCCACGTGGCGGTAAACTGGGTACGCTACGGGCTGCTGCTGTGGATCGCCGGCGGCACCTTCGATTTAATGGATGAGATTTTCGTCCAGCCGCGATGGATGGGCTACTATTGCGAAGATCTGCTGCGCCTGTCCGGCATGCTGCTGACCACTATCGGGATCTACAAAATTATCGATCGCATTAACATCCTCTACGTCGACGCGCGCTCGCAATCGCTGAAGGATGAGTTAACCCAGCTGCCCAACCGGCGCTTTTTTATCGATACCATTCGCGAAAAGCAGGGCCACCAGCTGGCGCTGATGATTCTCGATATCGACTTCTTCAAGAAAATAAATGACACCTACGGCCACCTGATGGGCGATGAGGTGCTGTTTGCGCTCGGCAAGCAGCTGGCAAAATTAACCAGCGATAAAATACAGCCGGCGAGGATTGGCGGCGAAGAGTTCGCCATTATCGTTGACGGGATGTCGCCTGAAGAGGTGCGCAGCCTGGCGCAGTCGATTCTGGAGAACGTCCGCACCATTCTGATTAATAGCGACTATCCGCTGTCGGTGAGCATTGGCGTCGGCATGCGCGGGCGCGATGAGCCGCAGGATGCGTTTATCAAGAAAGTGGATGAAGCGCTCTATAAGGCGAAAAACAGCGGCCGCGGCCGGGTGGAGTGGGCCGCAGCCTGACGCGGAAATTACGCCTGCTGCGCGCTGCGGCAGTGGCGACGATATTCTGAAGGAGAGCGCTCGGTGTAGCGTTTAAAGACCCGGCAAAAATAGTTGCTGTCAACGAAGCCGCAGTTATGGGCGATCTCTTTGACCTTTAAATCATAGCCGCGCAGCAGCTTTTTGGCCTTTTCCAGCCGGACGCTGGTCAGGTATTCGTTGAACCCAACGGAGCCCGATTTCTGGAATATATGCGAGAGGTAGTTGGGGGTAATATGGAAACGTTTCGCCACCGACTCCCGGGTTAAGGGCTGGCTGAGATTGTCCTCCAGAAAATCCTGGACGGCCAAAAACAGATCGCGGCTCCGGCTGACCTGCATCTCAAGGCCGACGAGCTGCTCAAGACAATGGTTTAATAGTGCAGACACCACCAGCCTGGCGGTGACCGGGTCCGGCTGAAGGCAGATCTCATTCAGCGCCAACAGCAGATACGATCCGACGCGAGGCCCCAGTCGGGCGACGTTCTGCTTCTCCGTGTGCAGCTGCTTGCCATCCCAGCGCTGGATGCAGAATCCCAGCTTTTGCCTACCGAACAGGATACTCAGCGTAGAAGCCGGGCCGGTCCACTCCGGTAGCGTCCATTTACCTGCCTGCACGTACAGCACCTGCGATAGCGTTAGCTGGCTATCAGACAGCGGCAAACCGCGCTCTTTAAGCTCGCCATCGAGGACAATTTCCAGCCGAGGGAAGGGCACTTTATAGGCCAGATCGGGGACCGATACGTCCGGCTCCGGGAATCTGACCTGCAGCGTATCCTGCTGATTGACCAGGCGATGTAGAATTTCAGGCAGATCCGCAATCATCCTCTAGACCCCGAAAGATAGCTATTATCCTTTTGATTATAAATTATTTTATAAATTAATGACGCTATTGGATCCGCCGACTTCATCGCGGGCGGTAGCAGATGCGGAGATTTTGATGGCAATCACAGTTTGCTCTCCCGCGTACGGATATCCAGTTTTTCGTAGGATTAGCCTCATGTATTTCCGCAGGCCGGCGTTTAAAGTTTATTTCGTGTTATCGAAAGGTTAAAGGAAATAAATATGGAACATCAGTCTGCCGTATATCTGGATGCGCTTGGCGCCAATATTGCGCTTAACGAAAAGATGAAAGAGGAGCTGAATACCCTCGGCTACACCGTGGTGCATCGCGTCGCCGACCCGCAATGGCTGGAAGCAATGCGGGACCTTATCGACGAGATTGTTGAGAAAGAGGGGGATAATCTCGCCATCGAACACCATCAGGAAGCCACCGCGACCCGTATTGCCAACCTGATTAACAAGGGGGTGATTTGGGAGAAAGTCTGGTCTCATCCGCTGATCCTCTCCGCCTGTCGCTATATTTTTCAGGGCGATTTTAAGGTTTCCAGCCTCAACGCGCGGGAAGCGTTGCTCAACGGCGGCAGCCAGCCGCTGCATGCCGACTGGAAAAAGCCGCGGCCGGATTTTCCGAAAGTGCATCTGGTCAATACGATTTGGGCTATTGACGATTTAAGCGCCGAAAATGGCGCACCACGCATTATTCCCGGCACTCATCTGCGGCCGGAACTGCCGGAGGAGGTGCTGGAGGACCCCGAGCTGCCGCATCCTGACGAGGTGGTGTTTGCCGCGCCAGCGGGAAGCGTGATGATTTATAACGCCCATACCTGGCATGGCGGCACCTGTAATAACATCGGCAGCAGAAGGCGCGTGCTGCACGGCCTCTATATTGACAGACAGGATACGCCGCAGCAGGACCAGCAGCGCTGGCTCCGGCCCGAAACGGCAAGTCGTCTCACGCCGGCGCAAAAATGGTTGCTTGATGTGAAGTAGGCCGGCGCAATAAGGGCGGATTCAGGGGATCCGCCCTTTGCTGAAGAGAAGGTCAGGGAATGTCCAGATAGACGACCGGTTTTTTCATGATGCACTTCACCGCCTCAATAACCTGCTGCGGCTGAAGTAAAAAAGTTTTGATGCTGGTTTTAATGGTTCGTACGCCGATAAACCGTTGCGCATCGTCAATTTCAATATCTGTTACCAGCAGCACCACGTCAGCACGGGTAATATCGTCAGGGGTGATCTTATTCTCAACGCCTAATGCGCCCTGGGTTTCAATTTTCATATGCCATTTTTCATGGTGCGCGACTTTTACCAAACGTTCCGCCGCCATATAGGTATGCGCCACGCCGCTGACGCAGGCGGTCACCGCTACGATATTCAGTTCCATATTCTCCTCCGGGCGCTAGCCGCCGATGGTGACGTGAAAACCCGCTTTCTCAGCCATAATCCTGAATGGCTCAATCTGTGACGCGTCCGGGGCCTTAATTTTCGCCATCGACCACTCCCTGCCGAGCAGCGCGTATTTAGGCTCGCCATATTGATGGAACGGGAGAAGATGGATTTCAGGAAGCTTAAAGGGTGCCAGAAACGCCAGGATTTGCCGGAAATTCTCTTCGCTAAGCGTGTACCCGGGAATGAGCGGGACCCTGGGAATAACCTGAATATGCTTGTCCACCAGCCTGCTGAAATTATCTAACACCCGCGGTACATCGATCCGCAGTAGAGTCTGCGCTTGTTCAATATCCATGATTTTCAGATCGAACAGCACCTCATTGCACTGTCTGGCGAGCGGGTAAAAGCGGCTGAATGCCGCATCGCCTGCCGTTTCAATTGCCGTGCGTATTCCCAGCTGGCGTAAGGTTTGCAGGAAGCGGGTTGCAAACCCCGCCTGCATTAATACTTCGCCGCCTGACAGGGTGACGCCGCCGCCGGAGGCGCGAAAGAAAACGTCATCCTTGAGGACTTCCTTAACTAAATCATTCAGCGTGACGTCGCGGCCGATTTGCTCCCATGCGCCGGAGGGGCACTCTTCGACATCCTGCTGGCAGCGCGTACAGCGCAGGCATTTGCTCTCCCGGCGTACGGTCTCTATTTTAGCTGAGATAGATTCCGGGTTAGCGCACCACGGACAGAGGTGCGGGCAGCCTTTAAAAAAGACCACCGTCCTGATCCCCAGGCCATCGTTCAGCGAGTAGCGCTGGATATTAAAAATGCGCGCCCGATCGGCGCGCGTCTCCAGAACCTCACAGCTGATGCGCGGTGCGGTGGATAATGTCATCCTGAATCTCCTTTGATAGCTCGACAAAGAAGGCGCTGTAACCGGCGACGCGTACCACCAAACCGGCAAAATCCTGGGGACGCTGCTGCGCTTCGCGCAGGGTATCGGCATTGACCACGTTGAACTGGATATGCTGAAGCTTGAGCTTGCTGAATGCCTGCAAAAAGTCAGCCAGCTTGTTGAGACCGCCGTCGCCGGCAAGGGTAGCCGGCGTAAACTTCACGTTAAGCAGCGTACCGTTGGATAAAAGATAGTTATCCAGCTTGCTGACGGATTTCAGTACCGCCGTCGGCCCTTGAGAGTCCTGGCCGACCATGGGTGAGAGTCCGCCGTCGGCTAGCTGATCGCCGGCCAAACGACCGTCGGGCGTTGCGCCGACTACTGACCCCAGGGGCACATGCGCTGAGACGGTGTAGGAACCCGGCGTGAAATGTCCGCCGCGCGGATTGAGATGTTGCTCGACTTCTTTACAGTAAAAACGCAGCAAATCGGCGCTGATATTGTCGACTTCATCGATATCATTGCCATATTTTTCGAAACGGTTAATCAGCCGCGCGCGGATTTTTTCCCCTTCCGGAGTTTTGAAGTTGGCCTTAAGCACCTGAATGAGATCATCAAAACTCATTCGCTGCTGCTCGAACACCATTCCCTTGAGCGCATGCAGCGAGTCGCTGAGGTTGGCGATACCAATGCCCTGCACGCCGGAGAAGTTATAGCGCGCTCCGCCCTCGGTGATATCTTTACCGCGTTCAATACAGTCCAGAATAAAAGAGGAGAGCAGGGGAACCGGCGCCTGGTCGCGATGGCCGATATCGCAAATATTGCTGCCGTTAATCATCAGCTTGATGTAGTGGCGAATTTTTTCGCGGATTTGGTTGAGCAGCCCGTTCCAGCTCACGTCAGGATTGCCTTCATTCTCCAGGATTACGATCTCCATAACCTTGAGCAGGTTAAACATCGCAATATCGTGCAGTCCGTAAGTCCGCCCGGGGATCGACAGCTCAACGCAGCCGACGACGGCGTAGTCGCGAGCATCCTCGAGCGATACCCCGCGATTCAGAAACGCCGGAATCACGACTTCATCATTAAAGACCTGCGGGATACCTGTCCCAAAGCGGATCGTTTCCGCGGTCTTACGCAGGAACGGACGGTCGATCAGCTCATTGACGCGAACGCCAAGGTTAGGCTGCGGTAGCCGGACTTGCTGATACGCATCCAGAGCCAGAAACGAGAGGATGTTCACCGCGCTGCGCCCGGTTTCGCTTAGTCCGCCGAGCAATGCGGTGTAGCCGGTTGGGAAGCCGGCAAAGTAGCGAGCGCTGCTTGACGAACGCAGCAGGACAATATCGTTGCACTTGACCCACAATGACTCCAGCAGCTCCTGCAGGAAAGCCGGATCCTGGCCCCGATTTAACGATGTCTGATAGAACGGCAGCATGTACTGGTCGAAGCGCCCCAGCGAGAGGGAGCTGGCGTTAGACTCATACTGCAAAATAATATTCATATACCAGAACAGCTGACAGGCCTGGTAGAAATCCTCCGGGCGATGAAGCGCGTTATGCCGGGAGATCGCGGCGATGGCGGCGAGCTCCTGACGCCGCCTGGCGTCGCTGCAGGCGGCAGCCATCTCCTCGGCCAGCAGCGCATAGCGCAGAATGTGCCGCTGCGAGGCTTCCAGCAGAATCAGCGCCGCCTGATAGAAGTGGTTGTGGGGCGCGCCCTCGGCCGCCGTCCGTAGTTCTGCAACCAGGGCCGCGAGGCCATTATTGAGCAGTCGGGGGTAGTCGATAATGATATGCCCCTGGCCCTTGTCGGTCTGGTTGACGCTGAAAATCTGGGTGCTGACGGCCGCTTTAACCTCATCGGTCATGCGGGCGTTAATAAAGTCTTTCATCGAGCGCTTTTCCCAGTAAGGGAACAGCGCTTCGCGGTAAATACGTTTATCTTCTTCGCTGATGGCAAAACGATCCTGGGGGCGAGTGGCGAAACCGTCCAGTTCGTTCAGTAACCAGTAAGGGTCCATTTCCGGGGAGACTATTCCGGCCCGCGGCTTGACCGTGCGGTTGCCGGCAATGAGTTCATCCTCACGAATCGAGATCTGCACACGATCAAGGATCCACGCGGTGGCTTTCGCCCGGCGTAATAGCACCGGCTCACCCGCCGTTTGTTTGTGGCTTGCGGTATACAGCAGCGCCCGCTCAAGCGAGATCTCCCGCGGCTGGGCGAACAAACTCTCTTTTAAGCGTTCAGTACGATTCGTCATGACAAACTCCATGTTAGTCCGGCGGAGCGCCAGGGCGCTCCGCTCTGTTCAGGCTTTCTGTGCAAGATGGCCGTCGATTTTTTGCATGATGGCCTCCGCGCGTTTCACCGCATCGCTGATATTGACGCGGACGATGGTTTTAGCGGAAAAACGCTCTTCAAACTTGATGCCGATATCCCTGGTCAGGATCACGATATCGGCGCGGGCGACATCCTCCGCCGTCAGTTCGTTTTCGATCCCGATAGAGCCCTGGGTCTCGACTTTGATCTGCCAGCCTTTAGCTTTGGCGGCGCCTTCCAGCGATTCGGCGGCCATATAGGTATGCGCGACTCCCGACGGGCAGGCTGTGACGGCAATAATGTGGGTCATAGACTTATCCTCTCTGCTTCTCAGTTAATTTCGAAATCAAGATCCAGCTCGTCATCGGCTTTAGCGGCCGGCGTTTTCTTTTTTGTCAGCGCCTTAAGAGTGATGACGCAGGCGGCGGTGACGCATGCGCCGACCAGCAGGCCAGCGATAAATCCGCCCTTACCCTGCACGACCGGCAGTACGATTAGCCCGCCCCAGCCGGCATAGCACTGTGCGCCGAGCAGGGCGGTGGTAACGCAGCCGCTGGCGGCGCCAATCATAATTGAGGGGATCACCCGCAGCGGGTCGGCGGCGGCAAAGGGGATGGCGCCTTCGGAGACGCCTACGCAACCCATTACCAGCGCGGCTTTGCCGGTTTCACGCTCTTCGGCGCTGAAATATTTGCGGCCGACAAGCGTTGCCAGCCCCATGCCCAGCGGCGGAACGGCGATACCGACGGCGGCGATGGCCACGACGCTGTAAATGCCCTGGGAGACGCAAATCAACATAAAGGCGTAAGCCACCTTATTCACCGGGCCGCCCATGTCGAAGGCCAGCATCAGGCCCATGATGATCGCGAGCAGGACAATACTGCCCTCGCGCATGCCCTGCAGCCATCCGGTCAGGCTAGCGGTCAGCGCGCCGACCGGCTCGCCTAAACCCCACATCATGATCCCGGCGGTTATAAAGGTGCCGACGATCGGGATGACAAATATTGGCATCACCGAGCGCAGCACCTTGTGGACCGGGATCTTCTTGAGGTAATAGACCACCAGACCGCCGATCATCCCGGCGATCAGCGCGCCAAAGAAGCCGGCGCCAAAGCTGTTGCCGACCCACGCGCCGATGGCGCAGGGCGCCAGCGCCGCGCGGTCCGCAATGGAGTAGCCGATATAGGCCGCCAGAAAGGGCACCATCAGCGTTAAACCGGCGACGCCAATATCAAACAGCTTTTTCAGATTCGGATCGGTGGCGACGTCCGGGACCGCGCCCTTGCCGTACAGCATCACGGAGATGGCGAGCAGGATGCCGCCGGAGACTACGAAGGGGATCATATGTGAAACGCCGGTCATGAGATGCTGGCGTGTATTTTTTAGTATTTGCACCAGTTCGTTCATTGCTTGCTCCTGAGCGTGCTCTTCGCTCGTGACGGTATTGATGCCTCAACAGTAGGAAAATGGCGGTACAGAAAATAGAAGAGAAAAAGTGCATTTACTGGATATTTGTAAGGTGAGAATAAAATTGCGATCCACCTCAAATCTTAGCGCTGGCGGGTATGACGGCAATTTAAACGCCGCATTTGTGACCGCGGGCATGAAAAAGAATGCTGTGTACAATAGTCCAGTAATTAAGAGTTATTTCTCGTAGTGCCGTCGGGGTTCTTTCTTTACCTTTTGGGTAACTAACGTATTGCTCAGGAGAGAGGCGATGGCTCAGGTCATTAAATTCATATGCGATTTGTCGAATGGCGTTCACGCCCGCCCGGCCAGTCTGGTCGAAACGCGCTGTAATACCTTTTCGTCCACCGTTGACTGGCTGAATACGCGCAGCGGAAGGCGCGGGAATGCGAAAAGCGCGCTGGCCATCATCGGTACCGATACGATTAAGGGGGATGAGTGTCAGCTAATCATCAGCGGCGATGACGAGCAGCAGGCGCTTGCCGCGCTGTCGGCGTTTATTGTAGAGGAGTTTCCGCACTGCGATGCGCCGCTGGCAAGGGTAAACCGCATGGACGTGCAGCCGGTTCCTGAGTCGCTTTCCCGCCTGAACCCGACGCTATTTCGCGGCCAGCCCGTCTGTGGCGGGAGCGCGGGAGGCCGGCTCAGCCATCTGAAGTCCCTTGAGCTTAGCGACCTCGGGCCGCTGCCCGCTGCCGGCAGTATCGAAGAGGAGCAGGCGCTGCTGGATAAGGGATTGCTGCTCCTGGTCAGAAATATCGAATTCCGCCTGCTGGACAACGACGGTACCGCCGGCGCCATCCTTGAAGCGCATCGTTCTCTGGCAACCGATGCGTCCTTGCGCCAGCATCTGCTCGACGGGCTGCTTGGTGGATTGAGCTGCGCGCAGGCGGTTGTCGCCAGCGGGGAGCACTTCTGCTCCCGGTTTAGCGAATCCGCGAATAGCTACCTGCAGGAACGGGTGCTCGACGTCCGCGATATCTGCTTTCAGCTGCTGCAGCATATCTACGGCGAGGCCCGTTTTTCGGCGCCGGGTCAGCTGAACGCGCCGTCTGTATGTCTGGCAGAAGAGCTAACGCCCGGCCAGTTTCTTGAACTGGACAAGACCCTGCTCAAAGGCCTGCTGCTGCGCAGCGGCGGGACCACCTCGCATACCGTGATTTTGGCGCGCTCGTTTAATATTCCTACGCTGGTTGGCGTCGATATGGACGCGCTGCTCCCCTGGGTCGGCCAGGCGGTGCATATTGACGGCAACGCCGGGCTGGTGGTGGTCAATCCCGATGAGGCGGTGGCGCGCTATTATCAGCAGGAGGCCTGGGTTCAGGCGCAGGTGCATAGCCAGCAGCAGGCGTGGCTGGATAAGGAAGGGCAGACCAAAGACGGCCTGCGTCTGGAGGTGGCGGCAAATATCGCCCACTCCGTTGAAGCCGCTGCGGCGTTCAACAACGGGGCGCAGTCGGTAGGTTTGTTCCGCACCGAAATGCTGTATATGGATAGGCCCGGCGCGCCGTCCGAGTCCGAGCTCTACAATATTTTCTGCCAGGCGCTGGAGCCGGCCGGTGGGCGCAGCATTATCATCCGCACGATGGATATCGGCGGCGATAAGCCGGTGCCCTATCTGAATATTCCGGCCGAAAATAATCCGTTCCTCGGCTACCGTGCGGTGCGGATTTATGAAGAGTATCAGGCGCTGTTCCATACTCAGCTCAGGGCCATTCTGCGCGCCTCCGCGCACGGTTCGCTGAAAATCATGATCCCGATGATTTCGTCGATGGAGGAGATTCTATGGGTGAAAGATCGGCTGGCGGAGGCCAGGCAATCGCTGCGCGACGAGCATATCCCGTTTGATGAGAAGATCCCGCTCGGCATCATGCTGGAGGTGCCGTCGGTGATGTTTATCATCGATCAGTGCTGCGAAGAGGTCGATTTCTTTAGTATCGGGAGTAATGACCTGACGCAATATTTGCTGGCGGTAGACCGCGATAACGCGAAAGTGACGCGCCACTATAACAGCCTCAACCCCGCTTTTTTACGCGCCCTGGACTACGCGGTTCAGGCCGTGCATCGCCAGGGTAAGTGGATCGGTCTTTGCGGCGAGCTGGGCGCGAAGGGCTCCGTTTTGCCGCTGCTGGTCGGCCTCGGAGTGGATGAGCTGAGCATGAGCTCGCCGTCAATTCCGGCGGCGAAATCGCGCCTGGCGCAGCTCGACAGCCGGGCGTGTCGCCAGTTGCTGAACCAGGCGATGCGGTGCCGAACCTCGCTGGAGGTGGAACATCTGCTGGCCCAGTTCCGTATGACCCAGCAGGACGCCCCGCTGATCGCCAGCCAGTGCATCACCCTGAACAGCGACTGGCGCAGCAAAGAGGAGGTGATCAAAGGCATGACTGACAACCTTCTGCTGGCGGGCCGCTGCCGGTATCCGCGCAAGCTGGAGGCCGATCTCTGGGCGCGGGAGGCGGTGTTCTCCACCGGGCTGGGCTTCAGTTTCGCCATTCCGCACAGCAAATCGGAACATATCGAACAATCCACCATCAGCGTTGCCCGGCTGGCTGAGCCGGTGGCGTGGGGAGAGGACGAGGTGCAGTTTGTCATTATGCTGACGCTGAATAAGCACGCCGCCGGCGACCAGCATATGCGAATTTTCTCCCGTCTGGCGCGGCGCATTATGCATGAAGCGTTCAGAAACTCGCTGGTCACGGCGCAGAGCAGCGAAGCTATTGCTGACCTGCTACACCGCGAACTCGAACTGTAAACCGCTACGGGCTCTGCGGACCTGAGTAGGGAGCGGAAAAAAGCAGATACCAGAGCCCGGCCTCTTCGAGAGTCAGGCCGCGTTGGCGACGCGGCATCTATTCGATCTGCGGCCCTCAGCGCAGAATGGCCTGACAGATCGCCTCGCTGACCTGCTGAGTTGAGGCCGTGCCCCGCATATCCGGCGTTTTTGGCCCGCTGGCAATCACCTGCTCCATGGCCGCCAGAATGCCGTTATGCGCCGCCTGGTAGCGCGCGTCGCCGGCGCCGAGGAAATCAAGCATCATCGCCCCGGCCCAGATAGTCGCTATCGGGTTGGCGATATTTTTACCGTAAATATCCGGCGCCGAGCCGTGGACCGGTTCAAACAGCGACGGGAAGGTGCGCTCCGGGTTGAGGTTTGCCGAAGGCGCGATACCGATGGTGCCGGTACAGGCCGGGCCGAGATCGGAGAGAATATCGCCGAACAGGTTCGAGGCCACCACCACGTCAAAGCGCTCGGGCTGCAGCACGAAGCGGGCGCAGAGGATATCGATATGCTGCTTGTCCCAGCGGATCTCCGGGTAGCCCTGCGCCATCGCCTCAACCCGCTCGTCCCAGTAAGGCATGCTGATGGCCAGACCGTTGGACTTGGTCGCCGAGGTGAGGGTTTTACGCGGACGACTTTGCGCCAGCTCAAACGCGTAGCGCAGGATGCGGTCGACGCCGCGGCGGGTGAACACCGACTCCTGAATCACCACTTCGTGCTCGGTGCCCGGATTCACGCGCCCGCCGAGGCAGGAATACTCGCCTTCGGTATTTTCACGCACCACGTAGAAGTCGATATCACCGGCCTTTTTCCCCACCAGCGGGCAGGGCACGCCGGGGAACAGGCGCACCGGGCGCAGGTTGACGTACTGATCGAACTCGCGGCGAAACTTCAGCAGCGACCCCCACAGGGAGACGTGATCCGGTACGGTATCGGGCCAGCCGACGGCGCCGAAATAGATGGCATCGAACGCTTTGAGCTGAGCATGCCAGTCGTCCGGCATCATTTTGCCGTGCCGGGCATAATATTCGCAGCTCGCCCACTCAATCTGCTCAAAGCTTAGCGCCAGATCCCAGCGTTCGGCCGCGGCCTGCAATACGCGAATACCTTCGGGCAGAACTTCTTTACCAATACCGTCGCCGGGGATGGCGGCAATGCGCCAGGTTTTCTTCATACGGGTTCTCATTTGTTGGCCTGCTAAATTGACTTCCCCTCTATCCTATAATTGACTGGTTCATAATTAATCACGCTAACTGGTGAAACATAAAACACAGATCATGAATAATCTGCCGCTGCTAAATGATTTACGCGTGTTTATGCTGGTTGCCCGCCGCGCCGGTTTTGCCGCCGCCGCCGAAGAGCTGGGGGTCTCACCGGCCTATGTCAGCAAGCGGATTTCCCTGCTTGAGCAGGCCCTGAACGTAGTGCTTTTGCATCGCACCACGCGGCGGGTCACCATCACCGAGGAGGGTGAGCGCATCTACGAATGGGCGCAGCGCATTTTGCAGGATGTCGATCAGATGATGGACGAGCTCTCCGACGTCCGTCAGGTCCCACAGGGTACGCTGCGCATTATCAGCAGCTTTGGCTTTGGCCGACGGGTGGTGGCGCCCGCGCTGTCGGCGCTGGCCTCACAGTATCCTCAGCTGGAGCTGCGCTTTGATGTCGAAGACCGGCTGGTGGATCTGGTCAACGAAGGCGTGGATTTAGATATTCGGGTGGGGGACGATATTGCTCCAAATCTGATTGCCCGCAAGCTGGCGAGCAATCAGCGCATTCTCTGCGCCTCGCCGGGCTTTCTGGCGCGCTATCCGCAGCCTAAACAGCTCAGCGATCTGGCGGCCCTGCCGTGCCTGGTGATTAAAGAGCGCGATCGGCCCTTCGGCGTGTGGCAGCTGCAGGGTAAAGAGGGGGAAAGGGCGATTAAGGTCACCGGTCCGCTGTCGTCGAACCACGGCGAAATTGTGCATCAGTGGTGCCTTGACGGGCAGGGGATCGCTTTACGCTCCTGGTGGGATGTGAATGAAAATATCGCCAGCGGCCATCTGGTTCACCTGCTGCCGGACTATTACCAGCCCGCCAACGTCTGGGCGGTATACGTGTCGCGGCTGGCGACCTCAGCTAAAATTCGCGCTACCGTGGAGTTTTTGCGCCACTATTTTCAGCAGCACTATCCCCAGCAAGATCCGCAGCAGCGCATCGTCAGCGACGAGGTGAAATAGCCGGCGGCGCAGGCCGCCGGCCGAAGGCGCTACGAGCGAGTCACGTTTTGCAAAATAGCCAGCGCGCTGGCGAACTGCGCGTCCGGGATGGTCAGCGGATAGAGGAAGCGGATCACGTTGCCGTACTGGCCGCAGGTCAGCAGCAGCAGGCCCTGCTCCAGCGCCCGGCGCTGGATTGCCTGCGCCAGCGCCGGCGAAGGCTCGCCGCTCGCCGGGTCAACGAACTCGGCGGCAATCATCGAACCCACGCCGCGAACCTCCGCCAGCCCCGGGCACCAGGCCTTTGCCTCTTCCAGCGTTGCAGTCAGACGCTCGCCGAGGGCGGTGGCGCGGGCGCACAGCCCCTCTTTATCAATGATGTTAAGCACCGCGTGGGCGGCGGCCACCGCCAGCGGGTTACCGGCATAGGTGCCGCCTAATCCGCCCGGCGCCGGGGCGTCCATAATCTGCGCGTTGCCGACCACCCCGGAGAGCGGCATGCCGCCTGCCAGGCTCTTGGCCATGGTCATCAGGTCCGGCTTATCGGCATAGCGATCCATGGCGAACAGCTTACCGGTGCGAGCGAAGCCGCTCTGCACCTCATCGGCGATCATCACGATGCCGTGCTCGTCGCACAGGCGGCGCACGGCGGCGACCAGCTCTTTCGGCGCGACGTTAAAGCCGCCTTCGCCCTGTACCGGTTCAAAAATAATCGCCGCCACCTGCCTGGCTTCAATATCGGCCTTAAACAGGCGCTCGATGGCGGTCAGCGCGTCCTGGGTGGTGATGCCGTGCAGGGCCGACGGATAGGGGACGTGGTAGACGGAGCCGGGGAACGGCCCGAAGCCCAGCTTATAGGGGGCCACTTTACCGGTCAGGGCCATCGTCATGTAGGTGCGGCCGTGGAAGCCGCCGCCAAAGGCGATAACGCCGGGGCGTCCGGTATGGGCGCGGGCAATTTTAATCGCGTTTTCTACCGCTTCGGCGCCGGTAGAGAAGAAGGCGGTTTTGGCCGGACCCCGGACCGGCGCCAGCTCGTTAAGCTTCTCGGCCAGCGCCACGCA
>NZ_JAQGFU010000112.1:0-14447 GCF_030078455.1 Klebsiella sp. Ech2A
AAGAGACAGACCCTGCCTACCGGCGGTTTCGCGATATCGGTATGCATCTGTTTGATTTGCAGCTAAACAAGCCGGGGGCGTTGACGGAACAGATCCTCCATCTAGGTGAGTTCAGGAACGCGCTCTCTGCGGATGACCGGATGTTCAAGTTTATTAAGGCCTTTATCGCGCACGGCGGGCGCTATATTCTGCCGGAAGGGCTCAATCCCGCGCTGTGGACTATGGAGAGCCGTGGCACTCCTTCGCTCTGCCCGCTGTCGGAACTGTCTCCCGGGCAGCCCTGCCAGTTTGCGCTTCAGCCGATTGTCGAGCCGGAAAGCGGCCATATCTCATCGTTCGAGGCGCTGATCCGCAGCCCATCTGGCGGCTCACCGGCGGAGATGTTCTCCTCGGTGCCGGAAAAGAAGCGCTACGATTTCGATCTGGAAACCAAAGCCTACGCCTTTTCGCTTGCCGGCAGCATTAACCTCGGCGAACAGCGGCTGGCGGTTAACCTGCTGCCGGGCTCGCTGTATAACCGCTCCGGCTCGGTGGCGTTTTTACTGGATAAAATCCGCGATGCCGGGCTAAAGCCGGAGCAAATTATAATAGAAGTCACCGAAACCGAGGTTATCTCCGGCTTCACCGAGTTTCAGCAGGTGCTGAAGGATATTCGCGTGGCCGGTATGAGCCTGGCCATCGATGATTTTGGCGCCGGCTATTCTGGACTTTCGCTGCTGACCCGCTTCCAGCCGAATAAAATTAAGATCGATGCCGAGCTGGTGCGCAATATTCATATGAGCGGAGCCAAGCAGGCGATTGTGGTGTCCGTGGTCAGATGCTGCGAAGACCTCGGGATCACCGTCGTCGCCGAAGGCGTGGAGACCATTGAAGAGTGGTGCTGGCTGCACGCCATCGGAATTCGTCTTTTCCAGGGCTTTTTGTTCTCCCGACCCCAGCTGAACGGCGTCGGAGAAGTCCGCTGGCCGGTCAGACTCCCCGGCAAAGGGCTGCCAGCGCCCGCACTGGCGCCCTAACCGGCGGTGAATATCCCCTTTTCGCCGCCATCAGAGCGCACGTGCCCGGCGGCGGAGGCCGGATAATCTCCGCCGCTAATGACCAAAAAATCAGCTGGCGAGCGGTTTATCCGCCGGCGCTGAAGCGGGCTCAGGCACCGTCACCCTGAACGTCTCGCGCAGTACCTGCGGGAGCTCGTCATCGGAGAGCAGCCGCTGGCGCGTCTCCTGACCGCGGATCGTCTTAAGCGCCTGGCCGGAGAGAATATCTCTGCCGTCGGGGTGGTGTAACACGACCACTAATTGCCTGACAAACACGGTGTCCGGATGGGTGGAATTCAGATAGTTGGCGGGCTCAAAATCGATCAGCTCGTGGCGCGAGAGATCGAAACTGTATTGGTTGTGCCAGCCGCTATCAACCCACGCCTGCAGCGTATACACGCCGGTCGCATCGAGGCTGAGGCGGAAGGTATCCGGATTCTGCGGCTGTTCAGTATCAAGAATGGCGAGGTCAACGGGCGCCCGTATTCCGTAATGACCAAACCCGAGATCGCACAGCCAGCGCCTGCCTTCAACAAAAGCAATCACCACCATATGCGTTCGCGGACGACGTGCTGGATAGAACATCGGGCGCGCGGCGGCAAACTGGTAAGGGATCCCCAGCGCTTCAAGCGCCATGGCAAACAGCGCGTTAACTTCGTAGCAATATCCGCCCCGCTGCCGTCCGATCAGTTTTTCGACAATATCTTCCGCGACCAGCGAAACGCCTTTCCCGTCCCGCACGTCGATATTCTCAAACGGAATTGAAAATAGCTGTCTTTGCATAATGTCACGCAGCGTGGCGGCATCCGTTCGCGGCGAGCCGCGATAATCAATGCGCTGAAAATAGGCGGCAAGGTCAAAATTTTTGGCTTTCATGGCAATCTCCGTGTCTTCGTCATCTGCAGCCGAGAATAGCGTTGCGGGCGCTAAGCGGATATATTCAGATTTATTGAAAACCAGCCTGTACAGATCCCATGCTTCCCCGCTATCAGCGCATTGCCCTTTCGCTCCGACAGGCCATCACTGCCGGCGCGCTTCATCCCGGCGACCGCCTGCTTTCAGTCCGCAAGCTGGCTGAACGGGAGCAGGTCAGCATCCCGACGGCCCAGGAAGCATTGCGTTTTCTGGAGGCCGAAGGGCTGATCGTCGCCCGCCCGCGCTCCGGGTATTACGTCAGCCTCGTTACCCCCGCAGCCGCATCTGGCGCGGTTCCCAACGCCGCTCCGGTCTCCGTGGATATGTCGACCCTCGCCAGAACGCTGTTTAGCGGTCAGGAGAGTCGCCTGGTTCCGCCTGGCGCCGCGCAGCCCGATCCGGCCTGGCTGCCGGCGGCCCGGCTGCAGCGGATTCTGCAGTCCGCAAGCCGCCGTCTGGAGGCCTGCGGACAGACCTACAGCATGCCGCCGGGAAGAGCCGATCTGCGTTATCAGATAGCCCGCAGGGCCGTCCAGTGGGGCGCGACCTTCGGCCCAGACGAGCTGATCGTCACGGGCGGGGCCACCCAGGCCGTGCGCCTGGCGCTACAGGCCGTCTGCGCTGCCGGCGATGTTGTGGCGATCGAACGTCCCGCCTGGTTTGGCGCATTGCTGCTTCTGGAGTCAATGGGCCTCAAGGCGCTGGAAATCGCTACCGATCCGCAGGAAGGCATCTCCCTTACGGCGCTGAATGAAGCCATCGTCAGCTATCGCCCTGCCGCGGTGCTGGTCTCCCCCAGCGCGCAGAACCCAACGGGCGCCGTGATGCCGGTTGCCGCCAAAAGGGAGCTGGTTTCGATGCTGGAGAGACACGGCGTTCCGCTGATAGAAGATGACGTCTATGGCGACCTGGCCGGGGATGCCGTCCGTCCGCCGGCGTGTAAGGCATTTGACCGCAGCGGCTCCGTGCTGTACTGCTCCTCGGTGTCAAAAGCGCTGACGCCAGGCTGGCGCACGGGTTGGATCGCGCCGGGCCGCTACTATGAAGAGGTGATGAAAATACGGCTGGCCAGCGACTGGGCCGGCTCGCCGCTGACGGAAGCGGCGGTAAGCGATTTTATGTCCCGCGGGGACTACGATCGTCACCTTTTACGTCTCAAGAGCAGGATCCAGAAAAGCGTCGACATCATATCCCGCACGGTAGCGGCTCAATTTCCCGATCAGACCCGGGTGGTCATTCCGCAGGCCGGATTTCTGATGTGGGTGGAGCTGCCCAAAGCCATTAACGCGCTCGACGTGCACCGCGCCGCGCTCGAAGCCGGGATTGGCGTAAGTCCGGGGCAGCTTTTTTCCCCGCGCCAGGATATGAGCCATTATCTCCGGCTTAACTGCGCCTGCGAACCCACGCCGCAGCTGATAGCGGCGGTAACAAAGCTTGCTGAGATCTGTCGGCGTGCGGAGAATAAAAATTAATCGCCTGGCGGGAGCGTTATCTCTATTGCGTAATAATTTTGATTTCAACCAGCCGATGCTGGCTAAGGCCGCTTCCCCACGGGCAGGAAGCCTGTTTTGTGAAGGCCCCCTGCTGCCGATACGCGAGGGGGCTTATGCCCTGAGGGCTGCTTAGCCCACTCCGGGTTTACTCGCTCTCTTCGAGCGCATCCTGAATAGCGTCAGCTAATGAAGCCACTTCCTGCGCCACGTTGCGCAGATCCATCTGGCTGCGGATCCCTGAATTTGCGGTTGATGAAGAAACGGCGGCTTTCGAGATTTCTAAGGCGGCCTGGACGGCAAGGAGTCGTTTCTTCTCTTCTGCCGTGGCAGCATTACCAAAATATTGTTCTAACATCCTTTTATCCCTGTAAGCGTTGGTGGAGCGCCATAATAGCACAGGAAGCGGGCGGTATTATATGAGAGGCAGGAAGTCGATGCCCTCCTCTTTTAACGCCTGGCGGACCGCCGGTCTCGCCAGCACCCGCTGATACCATGCGGCAATGTTTTTATAATTCGTCAGGTCAATATCCAGGTTATAAACCGATATCAGCCACTCCGCCTGCGCCCAGCCAACCAGCGCGAACAGATAGCCGTCGGCAATCGAGAACTGCGCTCCGGTGATAAATGCTTTATCCGCCAGCTGCTGGTCGAGCCACGCAAAACGCGAAAGCAGCTTCTCGCGCGCAATATTGATATAGGCCCCGCCGTGCTCGCTATAAAAGAGGGGAATAAAGGCTTTATGAATTTCACTATTGAAAAATACCAGCCACTCTTCAAGGCGATAGCGCGCGCTCGTCCCGCTGGCGGGAGCCAGTCCGGCGTCGGGCGCTAAATCAGCAATATATTGAATAAGCGTGACGCCCTCTCTGAATATATCCCCGTCGGCGGTCTCTAATGCGGGGACATAGCCCAGCGGATTAATATCATAATAGTTATTTCCGGCGCCCCAGGTATGGGTTTTGGTATCAACGCGAATAAGCTCAAAATCAAGGCTCGCTTCACGTAAAGCAATATGGGGAGAAAGCGAGCAGCTGCCCGGAGAATAATAAAGTTTCATGCAATAACACCCTCACCGTTTAAGTATAGCGCGAGGTTAACAAAGTTAGTTGATACTTTAAAGAAGGCACATTATTGTAGTGTAGGTACATAAATTATACTGAGTATTAACATGAAAGACGTTATCTCCGGCTGTTCCGTCGAAGTTGCGATGAATCTCATTGGCGGCCGCTGGCGTTTACTTATTGTGTCGTACCTGCTGGAAAAGCCGAAAAGGTTTAGCGACCTCCGTCGCGATATCCCCGCCATATCTCAGCGGATGCTCACCATGGATCTCAGGGCGTTAGAAGAGGCCGGCGTCGTGCAGCGTACCGTTTATCCCGAAGTGCCGGTTAAGGTTGTTTACAACCTGACGGCCGACGGTCTCAGGCTGGTAAAAGTGGTCGAGGTCGTTAAGGAGCTGGGGCTGTGGCTGAAGCAAAAGCAGGAACCGGCGAACTGCTAACGGGATCCCGTTCCTCGCCGACCGTCTCCTGTCGATGAGGCGGTCGGCGGAGCGGGCCTGTCAAAGCTACCGCTCTTCCCCCTGGCGCAGGGTCAGAACCTCAAAGCCGGTGTCGGTCACCGCAATGGTGTGCTCCCATTGCGCCGAGAGCTTCTTATCGCGGGTCACCACCGTCCAGCCGTCTTTCTTAAGCTTCGTTTTGCTGTCGCCCTGGTTGACCATCGGCTCGATGGTAAAGACCATTCCCTGCTGCAAAACGACCCCTTCGCCGGGTTTACCATAGTGCAGCACCTGCGGGTCTTCATGCATCTCTTTGCCCACGCCGTGGCCGCAGTACTCCCTGACGACGCTGTAGCCATTCTTCTCAACATGGGATTGAATCGCATGGCCAATATCGCCCAGCGTGGCGCCGGGCTTCACGACCTTGATCCCCTTCCACATCGCTTCATAGGTCGTTTTCACCAGCCGGCGAGCGAGCGGAGAAACGTCGCCAATCAGGTACATTTTGCTGGAGTCCGCAATCAGCCCGTTCTTCTCAAGCGTAATATCGACGTTAACAATCGACCCTGATTTCAGGCGCTCCGTCTCCTTCGGCATCCCGTGGCACACGACCTCGTTGATGGAGGTATTCAGCACATAGGGGTAATCATACTGCCCCTTGCTGGCGGGCCGGGAGTGCAGCTGGTTGACGATGAAATCCTCGGCGCGATTGTTAATCTCCATCGTGGTAACGCCCGGCTGAATAAACGCGTCCAGCATGTCAAAAACGGCGGCTAACAGTTCCCCTGCATGGCGCTGTAGAGCCAGCTCTTCGGCGGTCTTAATGGGAATGGATAGCATTAATCACCTCCAGCAGGCGGTCGGACCCTGATTTGAGCATCAGCAGCTTAATCTGCTGATGGTTAAGCTCGGGATAGAGCTCGCTCATCATCCCCACGCGGATCCAGTATTCGGCCTGAGCGTTCACCGACCGCGACATGGCCCGGCTGGCGTCGCGGATATCGTCATGCAGCAGATCTGAAATTTTTACGATTCCCATATATATATTCCGTAATAAAACATATACGCATCGTATGCTTTTTGGCAGCTGAAGTCACGCGGTTAGACGCGCCCGTTGAGATCCTCTGCCGCTGGCCGAAGGGTCGTCATTTCCGGCGGCCGGGTCGGTCATATAAAACATAAATGGGATAACTGTCACATTTTTAGTGTAGGGTACTAAAAATCGCATTGACCGCCAGGACAGTTATAAAGTGAAAACCTCGCTCGCATTCCCGCTGCTCACCCTTTTTGTCGGGCTTCTTATCAGCGCTTTATTTAACTCATCGTCAACCCATCGCGGGCGCAGTCAATGCCAGTGGTCCGATAGCGTGATGCTGACCTGCCTGAGCAAACAGCATGGCGCGGTCGGGCGCATCAATCCCCTGGTCAAGCACGTCAATACCTTACGCTAACCGGATCTCCGGCCACTGCGGTCGGGACCATCCGCCTGACCGTCGTCTCCACAGCATTTTATGCTGGGTTGAAAACTCTCGCCCGGGAAGGTCGGCGCACCTCTGGTTCCAAAAACAGAGCGTTTATTCCGGTAAGCAGCTAATAAGCAACCAAATAGCAGAGTTAAATAAAATACGCCCGGGCGACGTGGGCATCCCATGATGCAAAATGCGGGCGAAAAAAAACCGCCAGTGAAATGGCGGTAAATAAATGCTTGCATGGATAGATTGTGTTTTGCATTGTACGCAAAAAAAGAGTCTATCTTTCTTTACGCCTATCGCGCACCTTAGCACCCTCTACTTCAATGAAGCTTAAACCAACCGGCTTAAAGCTTTTCCACCAGCGTTTTTAGCTGAGCAATCAGCGGATCGCGGGCCGGCTCGCCGCCGTAAGCCCAGGTGGACTGGCGCACAATCAGCGTGGTGGGCAGGAGTTCGCGGATCCGCATCTGCGGCGTCGCCATCTGCTGGGCCAGCAGCTCCACGGCCCTTTTCCCCAGCAGATCGAAATTCTGCGCGACGGTGGTTAGCGGCGGCTGGAAGTAGAGGCTATCGGCGGTATCGTCGTAGCCGGTTACCGAGATAGCGCTGCTGCCGGTGCGGTTAAGCTGCGCCAGCGCGCTGAGCACCCCCAGCGCCATCTGATCGTTGGCCACCACGATAGCGCTGATCCGCGGCTGAAGGTGCAGCAGTTCAAAGGTCTTTTGCCAGCCGCTGGCCGCGCTCCAGTCGCCGAAGACCGTCACCTCCCGGCTGATGCCCAGACGATGCAGCGCCTCGCGCCAGCTGCCGAGGCGCATTCGCGCAGAAATAGAGCTCTCCGGCCCCGCCAGCAGGCCAAACTCCCGATGCCCGGATTCCCACAGATGACGCACGCAGGCGCCGCAGCCGTCGCGGTGATCGAAGCGCACGCAGGAAACCTCGGTTTCGGGAGCAACGTCGAGGAACAGGCAGGAGATATCGGGGTTCTCGGCGGCCAGGCGCTCGGCGGTGCTGCTCTCCAGCGGCAGGCTGACGATGGCCCCGCGGATATGCTGGGCGCGAAACTCGTCCAGCCGCGCCTGCAGAGAAGCATAGTCGGTCTGTTCCGGCATGGCGATCGACACCTCCAGCCGGTGCATGCCGGCATGCAGCTTCACCGCCGCGGCAATTTGCGATGGCGCATGCAGGGTCAAGGAGGCGGTGATCAGCCCTATGGACGGCGCCGCCTTCCCCGCCAGCAGCTGGGCGGAACGGTTAGGGACATAGTGCAGCGCCTGCATCGCGCGAATCACCTTGTCGCGGGTGCGGTCAGAGACCACGTCCGGATTATTCAGCACCCGGGAGACCGTCTGCTGAGAGACTCCGGCCTCTTGCGCCACATCATCTAAGGTTGCCGAACGCCGCTGCATAGTCCTCTCCTGGTCGCCAAAATTCAGTAGGTATTGGTTAAATGTCTTTCGCTAACATTTTATGTCTAATTCACGACAAAAATCAGCTCTAATTCCGGCATTTCGTGATCGTTAATGGGTTTCATTTCCAACGATATTGCGGCACGAGTAAAAATATCTGATAACACATTCATTCTTGTCTAGCGAATGACATTTACTTCACTTATCCGTCAGGTATGCGTATGCAACAACACGACTCAACCGCCGCCCGCTCTCCGCTGTTCCACGAAGTGCTGGCTCGTGAAGACTGGCAAAACCAGACCATTACTCACCTTAACCGCCTGGCGTCCCACCCGACCTTTGCCAGCTGGCGAAATATCGCCGACGCGCGCGACAATCTGCCCGGCGATCGCCGCCGTCTGCTGGACGGACGGTGGCAGTTTTCCTACGCCCGCAGCCCGTTTGCCGTTGACGCCAGCTGGATCGACGCCGATCTGCCGGACAGCCGCAGCACTCCGGTTCCCTCAAACTGGCAAATGGAAGGCTACGACGCGCCGATTTATACCAACGTCCGCTATCCCATCGACACCACGCCACCGCGCGTGCCGGAAGATAACCCGACGGGCTGCTACTCGCTGACCTTTACCGTTGATCCGCAGTGGCTGGCGGAAGGCCAGACCCAGGCGATCTTCGACGGCGTCAACTCGGCCTTCCACCTGTGGTGTAACGGCGAGTGGGTCGGCTACTCCCAGGACAGCCGCCTTCCTGCCGCGTTTGACCTCTCGCCGTACCTGCAGCCGGGCGATAACCGCCTGTGCGTGATGGTGATGCGCTGGAGCGCAGGAAGCTGGCTGGAAGATCAGGATATGTGGCGCATGAGCGGTATTTTCCGTTCGGTGTGGCTGCTCAATAAGCCCCATCAGCACCTCAGCGACGTGCATATCACCCCGACGCTGGACGCGCTCTGCCGCGACGGCGAGCTGGCGGTCGATCTGACCATCGCCGCGCCTGCCGGGGAGCTCGACGCGCTGACCGCCGAGGTCAGCCTGTGGCAGGGGGATAAACAGGTTGCCAGCATCCGCCAGCGTCCCGGCTCGCCGGTCATCGACGAGCGCGGCAACTATGCCGAGCGCGCCAGCTTAACCCTGGCGGTCGAGCGCCCGGCGCTGTGGAGCGCCGAAACGCCGCACTGCTACCGCGCGGTGGTCTCGCTGTGGCAAGGCGATCGGCTGATTGAAGCGGAAGCCTGGGACATCGGTTTCCGCCGGGTCGAGATAAGCAACGGGCTTTTGCTGCTTAACGGCAAACCGCTGCTGATCCGCGGCGTTAACCGCCATGAGCACCATCACCAGCGCGGCCAGGTGGTGACCGAGGAGGACATGCTGCAGGATATCCTGCTGATGAAGCAGAACAACTTTAACGCCGTGCGCTGCTCGCACTATCCGAACGTCTCCCGCTGGTACGAGCTCTGCAACCGCTACGGACTGTACGTGGTCGATGAGGCCAATATCGAAACCCACGGCATGGTGCCGATGAACCGCCTTTCCGACGACCCGTCGTGGCTGCCGGCGTTTAGCGCCCGCGTGACGCGCATGGTGCAAAGCAACCGTAACCATCCGTCGATTATTATCTGGTCGCTGGGCAATGAATCCGGCGGCGGCGACAACCATGAAGCCCTCCACCACTGGATCAAGCGCAACGATCCTTCGCGGCCGGTGCAGTATGAGGGCGGCGGAGCGGACAGCAGCGCCACCGATATTATCTGCCCGATGTACGCCCGCGTTGAGCGCGACCAGCTCATTCCGGCGGTGCCGAAATGGGGTATCAAAAAGTGGATCAGCATGCCGGGCGAGCAGCGCCCGCTGATCCTCTGCGAATACGCGCACGCCATGGGCAACAGCCTGGGCAACTTCGCCGACTACTGGCAGGCGTTCCGCGAATATCCGCGCCTGCAGGGCGGTTTCATCTGGGACTGGGCGGATCAGGCAATTAGCAAAACCTTCGAAGACGGCAGCACCGGCTGGGCCTACGGCGGTGATTTTGGCGATAAACCCAACGACCGTCAGTTCTGCATGAACGGGCTGGTTTTCCCCGATCGCCGCCCGCACCCGTCGCTCATCGAGGCCAAACACGCCCAGCAGTTCTTCCAGTTCGCGCTGCTGGCGCAGTCTCCGCTGCGGGTCAGCGTCAATAGTGAATACCTGTTCCGCGCGACCAATAATGAAGAGCTGCGCTGGCAGGTACAGTCAGCGGGCGAAACCGTCGCCAGCGGCAGCACCGCCCTCGATCTCATCCCGCAGGGCGAGGCGGAGCTGACGCTGTGCGATAACCTGACCCTGCCTCAGGGAGCGAAAGAAGTCTGGCTGCTGCTGGAGGTGGTTCAGCCGCAGGCTACCGCCTGGTCGCCGGCCGAACACCGCGTCGCCTGGCAGCAGTTTGCCCTCGCCGCCCCGCTGGCGCTCGCCAAATCGGCGCCTGCCGGCAGCGCGCCGACGCTGGAGATCGATGAGTCGGTCTACGTCGTTAGCCTGGGATCGCAGCAGTGGACCGTCGATCGGCACAGCGGGCTGCTCAGCCAGTGGCGCGCGGACGGCGTGGAGCAGCTGCTGACCCCGCTGCGCGACCAGTTTGTGCGCGCCCCGCTGGATAACGATATCGGCGTCAGCGAAGTGGAACGCATCGACCCTAACGCCTGGGTTGAGCGCTGGAAAAGCGCCGGGTTGTACGACCTTGAGGCGCGCTGCGTTCGCTGTGAAGCCCAGCGTCTGGCCCATGAGGTGGTCATCGACAGCCGCTGGCACTATCTGCGCGGCGATGAAGTGGTCATCGTCAGCAGCTGGCGTATGACCTTTGATAGCGAAGGCCGCTTACATCTGGCGGTAGACGGCGAGCGCGCCGGTACCCTGCCGCCGCTGCCGCGAGTCGGCCTCAACTTCCAGGTCGCCGATCAGCAGCAGCCGGTCTCGTGGCTCGGCTACGGCCCGCATGAAAACTACCCGGACCGCCGCAGCAGCGCGGAGTTCTCCCGCTGGCAGCTGCCCCTTGCGGAGATGAGCACGCCGTACATCTTCCCCACCGAGAACGGCCTGCGCTGCGACAGCACCGCGCTGGACTGGGGACGCTGGCACGTCGCGGGCCACTTCCACTTCTCGGTGCAGCCCTACGGTACCGCGCAGCTGATGGCGACCGACCACTGGCACCTGATGCGCCCGGAGAGCGGCGTCTGGATCACCCTCGACGGCCGGCATATGGGCGTCGGCGGCGATGATTCCTGGACCCCGAGCGTTCTGCCGCAGTGGCTGCTTCAGGAGACGCGGTGGCAGTATCAGATAAGCATTCATTTCCAGTAATAAACCCGGAATAATCGGGCTACGCCGCGGGTGATTCAGCAAGAGAATCGCCCGCCGGCCGCCTGGATCATAACGGTATAAAGCCGGAATAATTCGAGTTGCAGGCAGGGAACCCGACGGCTTACTGACGTCAGCGGCGGGGATGAGCGAGGAAAGCGAGGAACAGCAGCGCACATGCAACCTGAAGTATGAGCGGTATAAACGGGGCGTCAGGCCCCCAACCCTACAGGCATAATAAAAATGGAATCTCTCTATGAAATTCTCTGAACTCGCGCCGCGAGAACGGCATAACTTTATCTATTTCATGCTGTTCTTTTTCTTCTATTACTTCATTATGTCGGCCTATTTCCCCTTTTTCCCGGTGTGGCTGGCGGACGTTAACCATTTAACCAAAACGGAAACCGGGATCGTCTTCTCCTCAATTTCGCTGTTCGCCATTATCTGCCAACCGATATTTGGCCTGATCTCTGACAAGCTCGGGCTGCGCAAGCATCTACTGTGGACGATCGTGGTGTTATTAATTCTGTTCGCCCCGTTCTTTATATTCGTCTTTTCACCGCTGCTGCAGATGAATATTGTCGTCGGCGCGCTGGTGGGCGGCATCTATCTGGGGATCGTCTTTTCCAGCGGCTCCGGGGCGGTCGAGGCCTATATCGAACGCGTCAGCCGCGCCAACCGATTTGAATACGGCAAGGTGCGCGTCGCCGGCTGCGTCGGCTGGGCTATCTGCGCATCGATTACCGGGATCCTGTTTGGCATCGACCCGAATATTACCTTCTGGATTGCCTCCGGCTTCGCGCTGGCACTCGGCGTGCTGCTGTGGTTTTCCCGTCCGGAAAGCAGCAACAGCGCCCAGGTGATGGACGCGCTGGGCGCCAACCGCCAGGCCTTCTCGCTGCGCGTTGCCGCCGAGCTGCTGCGCATGCCGCGGTTCTGGGGATTTATTATCTACGTGGTCGGCGTTGCCAGCGTTTATGACGTCTTCGATCAGCAGTTTGCTAACTTCTTTAAAGGCTTCTTCTCCAGCCCGCAGCGCGGAACCGAAGTCTTTGGGTTTGTCACCACCGGCGGCGAGCTGCTGAATGCGCTGGTGATGTTCTGCGCTCCGGCGATTGTTAACCGCATCGGGGCGAAAAATGCGCTGCTGACCGCGGGGGTAATTATGTCGGTGCGCATTCTCGGCTCCTCATTCGCCACCAGCGCGGTCGAAGTGGTGATATTAAAAATGCTGCATATGTTTGAAGTTCCGTTCCTGCTGGTCGGCACCTTCAAATATATCTCTTCCGCCTTTAACCCGAAGCTCTCCGCTACCCTGTTCCTGATTGGCTTTAACTTATCGAAACAGCTCTCCGGCGTGGTGCTGTCGGCGTGGGTGGGACGCATGTACGACACTGTAGGCTTCCATCAGGCCTATCTGATCCTCGGATCGATTACGCTGTGCTTTACGCTTATTTCGCTGTTTACCCTCAAAGGCAGCAAAACCCTGCTGCCGGCCCCGGGATATAACAACGCTGTCTGAGGCATAACGCCCGCCGCAAGGCGGGCTATCAGCACCTGATTCGGGTCTCACCGCCGCTGTTTTCCAGCTCATAAATTTGGCTCTCCGCCAGCGACGAGATGAGCTCGGTCAGCTCCGCCGAGTGGCTGGTCAGCCAGATTTGGCTATAGCGCGATGCTTCAACGATCAGCCGCGCCAGCGCCGGAAACATCTGCCGGTGCAGGCTGTTTTCCGGTTCGTTAATCGCCAGAAATGCCGGCGGCCTTGGGCTCAGCAGCGCCACCGCCAGGCACAGGAAGCGCAGGGTGCCGTCCGACATTTCCGCCGCCAGCAGCGGCCGGGAGATGCCCTCGCGGCGCATCTTAATCGAAAAGCGCGAATTCTCATTTTCACAGAAGAAACGGCACTCGGGAAAGGCGCTCTCGAGGATTTCGTGCAGCAGCTCCACGGCGCCAATTTCGACAATGGTCTGAAACGCGGCGGCCAGGTTGTGCCCGTCGCTATCCAGCACCGGCGAACGGTAGCCCACCGCCGGATGGCGCAGCGCGGAGTGGCGGCCGATATTGAATTCGTGATAAAAGCGCCACTGGCGCATGGTCTCCCGGACGCGGGATATTTCCGGGAAGCGGTGCGGTTCACCAAGCTGGCCGAAGATCGATTCATTCTCGTAGATAGCTTCGGTAAAGGTGTTTTTCTCGCCGTTCACGTCAATCAGAAACGCCGCCTGATTTTTACGCTGCAGCACTCTGGCCGAGGGGCGACGGGAGAAGCCGGCCAGCCAGATAGACTCCTCTTTGACAATAGGATCGAGCATAAACTGGGTGGGATACGGCAGCTTTTCCGGAAATCCGACCTGCAGCTCATAGTCGAACTGTTCCGTCAGGCAGGCGATCTGCAGCCGCTTCGGGTAGCGGGCCGTGGGCGCGCTCTTTCCCGACCACATGATGTTTTCGAGGCCGCCTTCATCGCTGATATAGCTGGAAAATTTGCCGTCCGCGGAGGCGGTGAGCAGATGGATGGCCTTGTAGATATTGGACTTGCCGCAGCCGTTAGGCCCGAAGACGATATTCAGCGCCCCCAGATCCAGCTCGATATCCCTTACCGATCTGAAATTTTGTATGCGGAGATGGTGGATCATGGTGCTCCCTAAGATCGCGAAATCATTTGCTAGCGCCGGGAAAACGCCGCCTGAGCGGACGGCGGTCTGCCGTCCGGTACAGGCTCAGCACAGCGATTTCTTCATACCCCGGGTCAGCGCAACTCTGGTTAGTTTATCCGTGTCGTCATGAGTATCGCTAAACACGCCAAAAAAGTAACGCTCATTATCGATAGTCTGCGACACGATCCGATAGCTCAGCGGCTGCCCGGATTTCGCGCCATATTGCGCGGCGGTGACGGAAAGTTCCGTCGCGGTATCGGCGACGCTGACCAGCAGACCATCCGCCTTCCCCCCCACCAGCATGACCTTAATTAGCGGGTCCACCATGTTCCTCCCGGATTGGGGTCAATGATTAACGTTCGATAGCCGACCGCTGGTAGCAATAGCGCTACCTTCAGTACATTCTTATAGTTCATACCGGCCCTAAATAAAAAAACTCTTTCTTATACTGAGCTAAGCATTGATTATTACGACTAAAAGCTGACGAATGATGAAGGAAAAAAGAGAAATTGTGAATCTTCACAACTCTTATTTCGCATTATTTTCAGGTGCGAGCGTCGCCGGGCTGCGCCCATAGCGGCGTGAAGAAATAAAAACTAAGGAACAGTCACCGAAATGCGCCACTCTCTTGTTG
>NZ_JAQGFU010000113.1:0-14338 GCF_030078455.1 Klebsiella sp. Ech2A
CCCCAGCCCCCGCCCCTCCATCTCGCTGCCAAGGGTGCGGTTATTGGCCTGACATAGCGCCAGGTCGGCGTGGCCGTCGGCCAGAGCCTGTTCGGCCTCGCGACGCGATGCGCTCCAGCAGCTCATCCGCAGCTGGCGCTGCGCAAGATTATCGGCCAGCGCACAGAGAAAGCCGCGCGGCACGAAGGGATCGTACGCCACCCTCAGCTCCTGCCAGGCCGTGCCCGGCAGCGTCCGGGCAAAGGATTCAAAGGCCTGCGCCTGACGCAGCAGCAGGTGAGCCTGGCGAAAAAGCTGCTCCCCCTCCGCGGTTAGCGCCAGGCTGCGTCCGTGGCGCAGGAATAGCGCGTAGCCCAGCGCATCTTCCAGGTAATCCAGCAGATCGCGTAGCGTGGTGCGATCTTTGCCGAGGCGAATCGCCGCCCGCGACAGCGAGCCCGTTTCGGCGACGGTGGCAAAAGCCTCAATTTGCGCAAAAGAGTACTGCAGCGTTTTCATACCATCCCATCCTTGCGGGGGAAAATCCCCCATCGGCTGATTTTAGCCTGCCGCCGACGATTTATATACTGCGCATCAGGTTGTAATGGCTAACAAGGAATTTCTGATGACAAGTATAAAAACGATCAAACCGCTGGCGCTGGCGCTGATGCTTACCGCCCTGCCCGGCGCCGCGCTGGCGCAGGCCCAGCCGCGGCAGGCGTGCGGCGGTGTGCTGCTCGATACCTGCCCGACGCCGTTTGATAAAACGCTGCCGGCGGCTAAAGAGATGCTCACCTGGAATCGGGCCGATCGGGTGATTGGTTTTCGTAACGACTATCGTAACTATACCGGGGACGTCTTTCACCACGGCGCCTCCGCCGCGCTCCAGCAGGCAGATAAGCCGCTGACCAACGTCAGCTATACGGTAAACGGCCACACCTGGAACCTGCAGGACTACCTGAAGCGCCAGGACGTTACCGGCTTCCTGGTACTGAAAGAGGGTAAAATTGCCTACAAATACCTCGGCGCCGGCAACAGCGATACGACCCTGTGGACCTCACGCTCGGTTGGCAAAGCGGTGGTTTCCACGCTGGTCGGTATCGCGATTCAGCAGGGAAAAATCCGCTCTTTGGATGACCTGGTGACCGATTATGAACCCGACCTTAAAGGGACGGCCTGGGACGGCGTAACGCTCCGTCAGCTGATTCAGCACACCTCCGGCGTCGAGTGGAATGAGGACTACACCAACCCGCAGTCCCACTTCGCCCGCCTGACCCAGTGCGAAGCGCACCCGGGCGCCTACGACTGCGTCAGAAAGATTGTCGCCTCCCTGAAACGCGCCCATCCGGCCGGGGAGCAGTGGTCCTACTCCTCCGGCGGGGCGTGGCTGCTGGGGGATATCGTGGAGCGAGCAACCGGCATGCCCCTTGCCGCCTGGCTGGAGCAGACGCTATGGCGGCCTGGCGGCATGGCCCACGACGGCGTGTGGCACGCCTATCAGCAAGGCAAGCACGATGTCGGCGCCCACGGCTTCAACGCCACGCTTGAAGACTGGGGACGCTTCGGTGAGTTCGTCGCCCGGGACGGACGCCTGGCCAACGGGAAAGCGCTGGTGCCTGACGGCTGGTTCGATATGGCCTCCGACTGGACTCAGGCGCAGAAGTCGGTCTCCGCGGCGCATCCTGAGGGAATTTACGGATTCCAGTGGTGGAATAACGCCATTCCGGCTAATGCCAAAAACGTCGAGCCGACGGCTCAGCAAGGACTGAAGGATTCCCTGTGGGCGCTCGGCATCTATGGCCAGGTGATTATGGTCAATCGCGCTGAGCATCTGGTTATCGTCCAGTGGTCAACCTGGCCGCAGGCGGAGCCTTCGTTTAGCGCCCAGCCGCTGGAGGCCGCGCTGATGTACAGCGCCATCGCCCGTCAGCTGCGCTAAACCCTATCGCTCTTTGCCCGTTCTGTGGCAAAGAGCGAGGCTGAATTAAGCGCCAGGTGCTGCAGCAGCATGATGGTTTTGGCATCAACGATCTCACCGTCGCGGATAGCCTGCAGCGCCTGCTCCAGCGGCCACTCCAGCACTTCGATATCTTCCCCCTCTTCCGCCAGTCCGCCGCCGCCGGTTTGCCGATCGTCAGGCGAATATTCGGCAATAAAAAAGTACAGCTTTTCCGTGACCGAACCGGGGCTCATGTAGGCGGTAAAAACGGGCTCGATGCGGGTTACCCGAAAGCCCGTCTCCTCCTGCGCTTCGGCGATAATTCGCTCTTCCGGGGAGGCGTTATCCAACAGTCCGGCGGCGGCCTCAATTAAAAATCCGTCGTGGCCGTTAATCCAGACCGGAAAGCGAAACTGGCGGATGAGAACCACGGTTTTTTTCTCGCGGCTGTAGAGAAGAATAACGGCACCGTTTCCACGGTCGTAGGCCTCGCGGCTCTGCTCCTGCCAGCGCCCGTCCCGCCGCAACAGTTCAAAGGTATATGTTTTGAGCGTATACCAGTTATCGGATAACAGCGTTTCACGGATATTACGAACGTTTGGTGCGTCAATGTGCATGCTTTGCTCCTTATCAGGTGACATCAGGCACCATAACATGCATAATTCGGCACAAACAAGATCAATCGTGAAGGAAGATGCATGCTTGCCAGTCAACGAAAGCTGCTTATTTTGCAGATTATCACCGCCGAGAAGCAGGTGATGTCGGGGGAGCTCAGCCAGCGCTTTGGCGTCTCGGAGGACTCCATTCGTCGCGACTTGCGCGAGCTGGCGGCGGAAGGGAAGCTGCAGCGGGTTCACGGCGGCGCGCTGCCGGCGTCGGCCGCCGTTGCCCCGATAGCAACGCGCAGAAACGTGCAAATCGATTCAAAACAGGCGATTGCCCGCCGGGCGGCGGCGCTTATTCATCCGGGCCAGGTGGTTATCGTTGACGGCGGGACCACCACCACCGAGATGGTGAAGTTTCTGCCCGCCGATTTGGCCTGCACCATCGTGACCCACAGCCCCGGCATTGCCGTCGCGCTGGTCGATCGGCCGCTGATTGAGGTGATCCTGATCGGCGGGCGCCTGTTTAAACATTCGCTGGTCGCCGTCGGAGCCGCGGCGCTGGAAGGCATTGCGCGGATCAACGCCGATCTGTTTTTTATGGGCGTCACCGGAGTACATCATCATGCAGGTTTCACCACCGGGGACTATGAAGAAGCGGGCATCAAGCGGGCGCTGGCCGCCCGGGCGGCGGAAACCATCGTGATGGCGTCGCAGGAGAAGCTGAATTCGGCGTCGGCTTTTGCCATCGGCGAGCTGAGCCTTGCCGGTACGCTGGTGGTGGATAGCCCGGTGGATGAGATGCTGCAGGCGCGGCTGGCGCAATGCGGCATTGAAACGATCCGCGCTGGCATGCAGTAAGAGAGGAGAACGCTCCCGGCCTGAAGCCGGGAGCGTTTAGCTTCAGCTGCCGCCGGACGTCCGGCGCTGGAGCTGATCGCGCAGATTCGGCGGCGTGCCCTTAATGGTTAAGGTATCCGTCGCCGGGTCCCAGAACACGCGCTCGCCGAGCAGCATGGCATCAAAGTTGATCGTCAACCCGCCGCCGCTGCCGGCAAACTTGGTGAGCTGCCGCAGAGTGCTGCGATCCGCCGGGAAGCTCTCTTCCAGCTCATACCCCTGTTCAGCGGTAAACTCCTGGAAACTCTTCTCGCTCACGCCCGCCAGCTCTTTAGAGAGCGATTCAAGCTCGATCTCTTCTCCGGACTGCAGCTGCTCGCTGCAGTAGGCGTAAACCTGCTGACGCACGTTCTGCCGCTCGGACTTATCCAGCTGCGCGTCGGCGGCAAAATCATCCACCGCCTGCAGCAGGCCGCGGTTCTGCGCTTTAGCGTTCAGCCCTTCGCTGGCACCGAGGAAATCCATAAAGAAATCGGCGACTTTGCGCCCTACCCGTCCCTTCAGGAAGGTCAGGTAGCGGGTGGATTCCGGGTTCGTCTCCCACTCGGTTAAATCAATGCGCGCCACGATATCGGCGTGATTGATGTCCAGGTAGTGGGTGGAGCTGATATCCAGCTCTTCGTTGACGCGCATGCTGCTCAGGTTGTTCAGCACCGCCACCAGCAGATACTCAACCGCCAGATAGCGATACTGGCAAAACAGGACGATCCCGCCCTCGGCGAAGGGATATTTCGCCAGCTCGTCGCGCAGACGGCCGGTGGCCGCGCGGCTGAACGGCAGAAAATCTTCTTCGCCTTTGCGCTGCTGGCGCAGCGCCTGCGCCAGCTCGCTCTCTTCATTAAACAGGCCATAGGCCTTGTTTTTTGCGCTGTAGACACGATGCAGCTCGGCCATCATCTCCACCACCGTCGCATTCGGCTCCAGCAGCGAATCGCGCAGCACCAGCTCAAGGTTTTGTTCATCACGTTTAATTAACTGATGCAGGGCAATCTGGTCGATATCCAGACTCATGTTAAACTCTCCTTTTAGACCGGGCGGTATTCAACCACCGCCGGGACGGCGACGCAACCGGCGCGTGACTCTTCGGCTAGCGGAGACTCGCGATCCTGCGCGCTTTTGCGCCGTGGCGAAAAAATGCGGAAAAAAAGCTGCTGCTACGGTAATATGTTGCCCTTTCACGAACAAACAGATTTTGACTTTTATGCCGCAATTATCCCGCTATAGTGATGAACACGTCGAACAGCTGCTCAGCGAGCTGACCAACGTGCTGGAAACACACAAAGCCCCCGTTGACCTTTCACTGATGGTGCTAGGCAATATGGTGACCAACCTGATCAATAGTAGCGTCGCGCCGGCGCAGCGTCAGGCGATCGCCCGTTCTTTTGCCCAGGCTCTGCAGTCCTCAATCAACGACGACCCGGCGCACTAAGGATAACCAACAACTTTATATGGTGACTCTTCGTCAGCCCTACCGAGAAAAAGTCTCCCAGATGGTCAGCTGGGGGCACTGGTTCGCCCTGTTCAACATGTTGTTGGCTATGGTGCTCGGCAGCCGCTATCTTTTTGTCGCCGACTGGCCGACGACGCTGGGCGGACGCATTTTTTCGTACGTCAGCCTCGTTGGTCACTTCAGTTTCCTGGTCTTTACCAGCTACGTACTGATCCTCTTTCCGCTGACCTTTGTCGTGATATCACAGCGACTTATGCGCTTCCTGTCGGTCATTTTGGCCACCGCAGGAATGACGCTGCTGCTGATTGATAGCGAAGTTTTCACCCGCTTCCACCTGCATCTTAACCCTATCGTCTGGGAACTGGTGATCAACCCGGATCAGAACGAGATGGCGCGGGACTGGCAGCTGATGTTTATCAGCGTGCCGATTATCTTCCTGCTGGAAATGCTCTTTGCGACCTGGAGCTGGCAGAAGCTGCGCAGCCTGACGCGCCGCCGCCACTACGCGCGCCCCGTCGCCTGGCTTTTCTTTATCTCTTTTATCAGCAGCCACCTGATCTATATCTGGGCGGATGCTAATTTCTATCGTCCGATTACCATGCAGCGGGCGAACCTGCCGCTCTCCTATCCGATGACCGCGCGCCGCTTCCTTGAGAAACACGGCCTGCTGGACGCACAGGACTACCAGCGTCGCCTGGTGGAGCAAGGCGCTCCGGAAGCCGTCTCCGTACAGTATCCGCTGAGCGATCTGCGCTATCGCGACCTCGGCGCCGGCTATAACGTGCTGCTGATTACAGTTGATAACCTGAACTACTCGCGTTTCGAGAAGAACATGCCGGAGCTTGCCGGCTTCGCCAAAGATAGCGTCAACTTTACCCAGCATATGAGCTCAGGCAACAGCACCGATAACGGTATTTTTGGCCTGTTCTACGGCATTTCACCAGGCTATATGGACGGCGTGCTGTCGGCTCGTATTCCGGCCGCGCTGATTACCGCACTCAACCAGCAGGGCTATCAGCTGGGCCTGTTCTCTTCCGACGGCTTCAGCAGCCCGCTCTATCGCCAGGCGCTGCTGTCCGACTTCTCGCTACCGGTCGCCAAAACCCAAAGCGATGAGCAGACGGCAAATCAGTGGATTGGCTGGCTGAATCGCTACGCTCAGGATGAAAACCGCTGGTTCTCGTGGATTTCGCTCAACGGCACCTCGCTTGACGATGGCCAGCAGCAGAACTTCGTGCGCCGCTATAGCCGCGCGGCGGGTGATGTCGATACGCAGATTGGCCGGGTGCTCAGCGCTCTTCGCGAGGCGGGCAAGCTGAATAACACGGTGGTTATCGTCACCGCCGGTCACGGCATGCCGCTTAATCCTCAGCACGGCAAGTTTGACTGGTCGAGAGATCAGCTGCAGGTTCCGCTGGTGATTCACTGGCCGGGCATTCCGGCGCAGAATATCGCGACGCTGACCGATAACAAAGACGTGATGACCACGCTGATGCAGCGCCTGCTGCACGTCTCTACCCCGGCGAACGAGTATTCGCAGGGTGAGGACCTGTTTAGCCCTGCGCGTCGCCGCAGCTGGGTCACCGCGGCGAACGGCGATACGCTGGCGGTAACCTCGCCGGAAGCCACCGTGGTGTTGAACCACAACGGAACCTACAGCACCTGGAACAGCGACGGTAAGAAAATAGACAATCGCAAACCGCAGCTCAGCCTGCTGCTGCAGATCCTGACGGATGAAAAGCGCTTTATCGCTAACTGATTGATTAATTATGAATCAATTGGTCGTTCCCCGCTTGCATTCGCCAGGAGAACGGGTAATATTACCGCCACGCGTCGGCACGTAGCGCAGCCTGGTAGCGCACCGTCATGGGGTGTCGGGGGTCGGAGGTTCAAATCCTCTCGTGCCGACCAAAAATCCCTGAGAAACCAGCCTTTTAAGGCTGGTTTTTTTATGCCTGCTTTTCGCCGGGACGTCAATGAGTGAGCCCGGACAATAACCCCACGCTTACTCGCTATTCCTGCGTATCAGAACCTATAAAATATCCCCTCATCGGTTCTTTGTGCCCAAAAGCTGACGCAAACCTGCCCGCAGCGCCGCTCTTGAGCCGCGCCGCAAAATAAACTGCGATACCGCTGATTGTAAATCGAGGAATAGCTTCTATCATTCGACTGTATCAGTCATACACCAGGAAGATAAATATGAGAGTTAATGGAATTACCAAGGGATTTTTTATCCTGATTCTGCTGATAGTCAGCCTTGCCTTTTTTGATGTTCTTTCTCCCTATTACTCAGCCATTCTGTGGGCGGCGATTCTGGCCGTGATCTTCAATCCGGTGAAGAACAAGATCCGCGCTAAGCTTGGTGAACGTAATGGCCTGGCCTCACTGCTCACCGTGGTGATTATCTGTCTGATTGTCTTCACTCCGCTGGCGATTATTATCTCCTCGCTGGCGCTCGAGCTGAACGTGGTTTACACCAAGCTTGAGCACAATGACACCCAGTTTCCGTCGGTAGTGGCGAGCCTGTTTGCCCATCTCCCGGAGTGGGTCAGAAGCTTCCTTTCTGAGCATAACCTCGACAGCGCCGATCAGATTCAGAAACAGCTCTCAGACGCGGCGCTGAAAGGAGGCCAGTACCTGGCCGGCAGCGCATTTCTGATTGGCAAGGGGACGTTCGGCTTTACCATTAGCTTTGGCGTCATGCTGTATCTGCTGTTTTTCCTGCTCAAGGATGGTCCGTATCTGGTGATGCTGATCCTCGAATCCCTGCCGCTGTCTAATTACGTTAAGCAGCACCTGTTTGCCAAATTTGCCGCCGTCGCCAGGGCCACCGTGAAGGGCACCGTCGCCGTCGCTCTGGTCCAGGGCATCCTGGGCGGAATTGCCTTCTACGTTGCCGGAATTGACGGCAGCATTTTGTGGGGGGCGATCATGGCGTTTCTGTCGCTGATCCCGGCGGTAGGTTCAGCCATCGTCTGGGTTCCCGCGGCCATTTTCCTCTTCGCAACCGACCAGCTATGGCAAGGGGCGTTTATCGTCGGCTTCTTCGTGGTCGTTATCGGGCTGGTGGATAACATCCTGCGTCCGCTGCTGGTGGGTAAAGATACTAAAATGCCGGACTACATGATTCTGATCGCTACCCTCGGAGGAATGGAGATTTACGGTATTAACGGTTTTGTGATCGGTCCGCTGATCGCCGCGCTGTTTATCGCCTGCTGGAATCTGCTCTCAGGCCGCGAACACGCCGGCAATACCGATGAAATTGATGAAGAGTTTATCGAGGAAGGCAAGCTACCCCGCGACGAGTAAGCCGCTCGCGCGCTCGCGCCGTGACGTCAGCTGCCGCCTGCGGCAGCTGACAAAACCAGCAAGATAATACATCTTTAGTTAAGCTCATTTTTAGCACCCCTCTATAGCACACAACAACAAAACAGCACATTGCACTGCTTTATATGAAAATATTGGTAAATAACTCTTACCAATAGCGCAAACAGTGATAGTCTTTTAGCGTTGAAGAACGATAACAAAGGATGATCAATCGTGAAAAAAATCGCTACGTTTGCTGTTTCCCTGCTGACCGTTGCCTGTGTCTCCACCAGCGCACTGGCCGCCGAACAGCCTCTGGAAAAGATTGCGCCCTATCCGAAAGCGGAGAAAGGCATGAAGCGTCAGGTGATCCAGCTGCCGCCGCAGCAGGACGAATCGGCCTATAAAGTTGAGCTGCTGATTGGCCAGACTCTGGAAGTCGACTGCAACCACCATCGCCTGGGGGGTCAGCTGGAAAGCAAAACCCTCGAAGGCTGGGGCTACGACTATTTCGTCTTTGATAAAGTGACGTCGCCGGTTTCGACCATGATGGCCTGCCCGGACGGGAAGAAGGTGGAGAAGTTTGTCACCGCAGGGCTGGGTGACGCCGCCATGCTGCGCTACAACAGCAGGCTGCCGGTGGTGGTTTACACGCCGGATAACGTACAAGTGAAGTACCGAATCTGGCGAGCAGACGAAACTATCGGTAATGCCGTCAAGCGCTAACTGCGGGCAATAAGAAACCGGCGGCCAGGGCCGCCGGTTTTGCCTTCTACAGCGCGATATCCGCTATCGGTTTGCTATCCGTCAGCGGTTTCAGCTCTGCCTGAGGGGCTTTATCCGCGACCGAAACCGGCTCATAGCGCAGCTGCAGGACCTCGCTGGTCCACGCCAGCGCCTGCTCAATCGCCGCGGAATTTCCGTCAAGACGCAGGCCGTAGGAGGGAACGATCTCTTTCAGCTTCGCCTGCCAGGCGGCTGAATTAACCTTATCCTTAAAGACCGTTTCCATCAGCTGCAGCATAATCGGCGCGGCGGTCGAGGCGCCGGGGGATGCGCCCAGCAGCGCTGCAACCGTACCGTCATCATCGCTGACCACTTCGGTTCCCAGACGCAGCACGCCCTTCTTACCGTTGCGCTTAATGATCTGCACGCGCTGGCCGGCCTGCCACAGGCGCCAGTCGCCTTTATTCGCTTCCGGATAGTATTCGCGCAGCGCCTCGTGGCGATCTTTATCTTTCTGCATCACCTGGCTAATCAGGTATTTCACCAGATCGAAATTATCCAGACCGACGTTGAGCATCGGCAGAATATTTGAGGTGTTGGTCGATGCCAGAAGATCCCACAAAGAGCCGTTTTTCAGGAAACGGGTGGAGAAGGTTGCAAACGGCCCAAACAGCACCACCCGCTTACCGTCAATAATACGCGTATCAATATGCGGCACCGACATCGGCGGCGCCCCAACTTCGGCCTGACCGTAGACTTTTGCCAGATGGTGGTTAACGACTTCCGGGTTTTCACATACCAGGAACTGGCCGCCAACCGGGAAGCCCGCGTACTCTTTAGCCTGAGGAATACCGGTTTCCTGCAGCAGCGTCAGCGCCGCGCCGCCGGCGCCGATAAAGATAAATTTGGCTTTAATCACCCGCTTCTGGCGACGGTTATTCGCGTCCGCCAGGGTAACCGTCCAGCTCTTGTCGGCGTTGCGCTTGAAGCGACGCACAACGGTGCCAAGCTGTAAGGAGAAGTTAGCGTGGGTCTGCAGGCCGGCAATCAGCTGACGGGTAATTTCGCCGTAGTTGACGTCGGTGCCGACCTCGGTACGGGTCGCGGCAACCTTTTGCTGCGGATCGCGCCCTTCCATCACCAGCGGAGCCCACTCTTTAATCTGCTGATGATCTTCGGAATAGCGAATACCGCGGAACAGTTCGCTCTGCTGCAGAGCGGCGTAGCGCGCACGCAGGAAGTTGACGTTATCTTCGCCCCACACAAAGCTCATGTGCGGTACGCTGTTGATAAATGATTTCGGCTTACTCAGAATGCCGCGCGTGACCTGGTGGGCCCAAAATTGACGAGAGATATGGAAGGATTCGTTGATATCGACCGCTTTGTCGATGTTGATCCCGCTGGCGGTCTGGGGCGTATAGTTCAGCTCCATCAGCGCCGCATGCCCGGTACCCGCGTTATTCCAGCCGTTCGAGCTCTCCTCAGCAACGCTGGACATCTGCTCGACCATGGTAATAGACCAATCCGGCTCCAGTTCCTGCAGCCAGGTTCCCAACGTGGCGCTCATGATGCCGCCGCCAATCAACAGTACATCCGTCTCTTGCTCATGGCGGGGGCTTGTCCCCGGGGTACCTGACCCAACCGCCGGTGAGCTGGGTACGGCCATCTTTTTCTTCATCGAATTTGAGCCTTACTTTACTCGCTTTTTTATTTAGCGCAGGTGACACGATTATCAGGAATCAAAGTAACACTGAAGATAAAAAAATTAAATATTGTTTAAAATTTAAGTTGAGTTTTGAGATCTGTTATAAAAATGTTTAATAAATGTGTACCACAAATCACATTTTGTACTGGTATAAGCGGCGCGACCGCGCTATCATCCTCCGTTTTGTGACAGACCGCACGCAAGCTCAGGCTTACTCGTCCCGACTTAAACTAACCTGCGAACTTCCTATGCCTCAGGCTCCAGACCACGCTACGTCCGCTTCAACAGGCGCCATTCGCCACGTACTTCGTTCACCGTCGCTGTTCACGCGAGAGGCTCTGGCAGGCGTTCTGACCGCTCTGGCTCTGATTCCGGAGGTTATCTCCTTCTCAGTGATTGCCGGCGTTGACCCCAAGGTCAGCCTGATTGCGTCCGTTGTGCTGTGCCTTGCGATGTCGGTACTCGGCGGCAGGCCCGCAATGGTTACCGCCGCCGCCGGGTCGGTGGCGCTGGTGATTGGGCCGATGGTGCATCAACACGGCGTCGGCTACATCCTGCCCGCCGTCATTTTGGCCGGTATTATTCAAATTTTGTTTGGTTTGGGCGGCATGGCCCGGCTGATGCGGTTTATACCGCAAGCGGTGATGACCGGCTTCGTCAACGCGCTGGGGATTCTGATCTTTTTCGCCCAGGTTCCCCATTTTTGGAGCAAGCAGCCGCTAATCCTCGGCCTGTTCGTGCTGACTCTGCTGATTGTCCTCTGGGCGCCGCGCTATATTAAAGCAATCCCCGCGCCGCTGATTGCCATCGTGGTGTTAACCCTGTTTACCGTCACCACCGGGCAGCTGCTGCCTACCGTCGGCGATGAGGGCTCAATGAGCGGCGGGCTTCCGGGGTTCACCGCCCTGCTGGTGCCGCTCAATCTCGATACCCTGCAAATTATCTGGCCCTGCGCCCTGAGCATTGCCTTTGTCGGCCTGATGGAGTCGCTGCTGACCGCCAAATTAGTCGATGACCTGACCCAGACGCCGTCCAGCAAAGCGCGCGAGAGCGCCGGGCTGGGCATCGCCAATATTCTTGCCGGACTCTACGGCGGCATCGCCGGCTGCGCAATGATTGGTCAGACCATTGTTAACGTTGAAATGGGTAAAGGCCGCAGCCGCGTCTCCACCCTCGCCGCCGGCGCGGTACTGCTGCTTCTGGTCACCGTGCTGAGCGAAGTAATGGCAAAAATTCCGATGGCGGTACTGGCCGGAGTGATGGTCATTGTGGCGGCCAAAACCTTCAGCTGGCACAGCCTTCGTCCGGCCGAGCTGAAGCGTAATCCGTGGCCGGAAACGCTGGTCATGCTGGTGACCGTTGCCGCAACGGTAGGCACCAGCAATCTGGCTATTGGCGTTCTGGCGGGCCTGGTGGTGATGGCGACGATCCCACGCAGGCTGCGCGGCGGAGCGTCGACTACATCAGAAAAATCGTCGCCAGACCGAGAAAAATAAAGAAGCCGCCGGTATCGGTGATGGCGGTGATCATCACGCTGGAGCCGACCGCCGGGTCGCGTCCCAGCTTCACCATCACCATCGGGATAATCACCCCCATCATCGCCGCCATCAGCAGGTTGAGCATCATCGCCAGCGTCATCACGCCGCCGAGCTGCGGGTCGCTGTAGAGCCACCATGTTATGGCGCCCATAATTCCCCCCCACACCAGGCCGTTAATCACCGCGACCCCCATTTCTCGCAGGATCAGGAACGAGAAGCTTCCCGGCTGAATGTGCTGCAGCGCCATCGCCCGTACGATCATGGTGATGGTTTGGTTTCCGGTGTTACCGCCGATCCCGGCGACGATCGGCATCAGCGACGCCAGCGCCACCAGCTGCGAAATCGTATGCTCAAAGCCGTCGATCACCCGCGAGGCGATAAACGCGGTGCACAGGTTGACCGCCAGCCACGCCCAGCGCGTTTTCACCGCTTTGCTCACCGGGGCGAAGACGTCGTCATCGTTGCTCAGCCCCCCCATTCGACGTAAATCGTTATCGGTCTCTTCATAGACCACGTCCACGATTTCATCGATGGTCAGGCGCCCCATCAGCTTGCCGTCGGCATCAATCACCGCGGCGCTGAGTAAGTCATCACGTTCGAAGGTGCGCGCGACCTTTTCCGCATCCTCATGCGGCTGAAAGGTCACCGGATCGCCCTCCATGACTTCCCCAACCCGCTTCTGCGCATCGTTGAGCAGAATGGTCTGCAGCTCCAGCTCGCCAAGCAGCAGCTTATTGCGGGTGGTGACAAACAGCTTATCGGTGTTTTCCGGCATTTTGCCTAACCGTCGCAGGTAGCGCTGCACCGCGGCGAGCGTCGCCTCCGGACGGACGGTGATAACCTCAAACTCCATGATCGCGCCGACGGTATTGTCGGCGTAGCGCATCATCTGGCGAATACGCGCGCGCTTATCCGCCGGCAGCGTCGCCAGCAGGCGTCCGGTCAGGTCGCGCGGCAGGTGCTGCAGGAGATAGACCTGCTCATCAATATCCAGGTTCTGCAGGGCGAAAAGCAGCTCGTGATCGCTCATCTTATCGATGAGATCGCCCCAGACGCTTTCCGACGCCTCAAGCAGCACTTCGCCGCGCTTATCGTCGGCAACCAGCCGCCACAGCGCGTTACGCGCGTCGTAAGGCAGCGCCTCGAGGGCATCGGCAAGATCCGGCGGCGGCAGGTGGGAAACCAGCACTTCCACTTCCGCCAGATCGTCGGCAAGGGTGCCGTCGTCATAGCGTTCAGCCAGCGTTAATTTGCCCAACAGCGAGGAGGTAACGGCTTTATCAGTGCTCAGCAGCCAAATGAGGCGGGCGCGCTCTTCGTCGCGCAATCTGGCGCTTTTTTTATGCAAAACGGACATCGGTCAGGCAATCCTTGTGAGAATAGTTGGCCGACCAGCAGGCCAGGTGCCCTAAGCATAGCGCGAGGAGGAGGAAATAATAACCGCCGGCGGGTTCGTCCGGCGGAAAAATCAACAATAGCGCCCGCCGTGGGTCGGCAGGCGCAGCTTTCAGGCGGTGCGGGAGACCGCATCGCGGGTCGCCAGCTCGCGCTCCAGGCCCGTCAGCTCCGCCAGCTGGCCGGCGCGCATCTCCAGCAGGCGATCGGCATGCTGAAAATAGTGATCGTCGTGGCTGATAGCGAAAATAGTTTTACCCATCTGCTGCATCAGCGGCAGCAGCACCTGATAAAACTCGCGGCGGAAGTGCGGATCCTGATCCGCCGCCCACTCATCAAGCAGGATGATATCGCGATCTTCAGCCAGGGCCAGCAGCAGCGCCACGCGCTTTTTCTGCCCCTTGGAGAGCTTCAGATCGAGGATCCTGCCGTTATCCAGCCGCAGCTTATGCGTCATTTTCAGGTACTCCATCCACTGGCTCACCCGCGCAGGATCGGCCGCTTTTCCCTCCGGCCCCAGCAGCTGGTCAAACAGCCAGACGTCGGTAAATACCGCCGAGAAGAGCTTACGGTAGTCTTCCGGTCGGTCTACCGCCAGCGCCTCGCCGTCCAGCAGGATCTGACCGGAGGCCGGCTGATACAGCCCGGTCAGCAGCATCGCCAGCGTCGACTTGCCGCTGCCGTTGCCGCCGATAAGGAACACCAGCTCGCCGCGTTTCAGGGTCATATTGACAGGCCCGACGGCGAAGCTGTTGTCCGGGTAATGGAAGCAGACGTCGCGCAGCTCCAGGGTTTGCC
>NZ_JAQGFU010000114.1:0-14088 GCF_030078455.1 Klebsiella sp. Ech2A
TAAAAGGGACAGGGCGGCGAAATAATCCCCCAGGCCGTCAGCGTCGGTCGTGGCTGGCAGCTCGCCGCTCTGCACCGCCTGCCGCAGCCGGTCGATAATCTGCTGCGTGCGCTGAAGACGATGCTGGGCCAGCCAGGTTTTGATGTCGTCATTGTCCGCGCTGACGCTGGCCGCGGAGGCGACCACCATACACCCCTGCGGCAGATCCGGCTGGCAGTACAGATACACGGCATCCATCAGCAGCGTTTCAATTGCCTGGCGCACGCTGTTCCCGGCGGCAAAGGCGCGATCCGCAAATCCCCCTTCGCGATTTTCATAGTCAGCGATCGCTTGCCGAAAAAGCTGTTCTTTTGAACCGAACGCCTTGTAAATACGCGCGGAGGCGATACCCAGTTCGGCTACCAAATCCGACATCGACGTCCCTTCATAGCCCTGTCGCCAGAATAGATTGCGCGCTTTCAAAAGCGCCAGCTCACGATCGAATTCGCGCGGTCTGCCTGCCATTACGTTGCTCCAGTTTGCCCGATATTGAGTGCGACAGGATCGCTTAAATTATTGAGATTACCAACGCATTTATAATTTTCGCTTGCGGTTATCGGTTTTTACTCCTATTGTTTGTCGATTGACAAACAATAGGAGTATACGATGAGAACCCTCAAAGGTCCAGCCCTGCACCTCGCTCAGTTCAGCGATGAGGTTGCCCCCTTCAACAGCTTGCCTGCGATTGCCCGCTGGGCCGCAGAAACCGGCTTTAAGGCATTACAGATCCCGGCATGGGATCGGCGCCTCTTCGACGTGGCCACCGCGGCGGAAAGTCAGACCTACTGCGACGATCTTACCGGTATGCTGGCGGAATACGGCCTGGTGGTCAGCGAACTGACCAGCCATATTTTCGGTCAGCTGATGGCGGTACATCCGGCCTACGACAGCTTATGCGACAGTTTTGCGCCGCCCGAAGTGCACGGTAATGCGCAGGCCCGCGGCGAGTGGGCCCGACAACAGCTGCTGATGGCCGTCAAAGCCTCCGCGCGCCTTGGCCTCAGCGAACTGGGTACGTTTTCCGGCTCGCTGGCCTGGCCTTACCTCTTTCCCTTCCCGCAGCGTCCGGCCGGGCTTATCGAAACCGCTTTCGACGAGCTCGCCAGACGCTGGCTGCCGGTGCTCAACGCCTGCGAGGATTGGGGGATTAATCTGTGCTATGAAATCCATCCCAGCGAGGATCTTCATGATGGCGTGACGTTCGAAATGTTCCACCAGCGGGTGGGCGAACATCCCCGCTGCCGGGTGCTTTTTGACCCTAGCCATATGGTGCTACAGCAGCTCAACTACCTGGAGTTTATTGATATTTATAAGGACGTGATCGGGATGTTCCACGTTAAAGACGCCGAGTTTAATCCCACCGGTCGCCAGGGGATCTACGGCGGCTATCAATCATGGATCGATCGCGCGGGCCGCTTCCGCTCACTGGGTGACGGTCAGGTTGATTTCAAAGCCATTTTCGCAAAGCTTGCGCAATACGATTACGCCGGCTGGGCAACCCTGGAGTGGGAGTGCTGCCTGAAGAATCCGCTGGACGGTGCCCGTGAGGGGGCGGAGTTCATCCGCAGCTACATTATTCACATCACCGATAAGGTCTTCGACGACTTCGCCGGCGCGCCGGTAAATCCTCATCAAATCAAAAAATTACTTGGCATTCTCCAGGACAGAACATTTCAAGGAACCCCTCATGGAACAACAATATGACGAGATCCTTCACGCGGATCTTGAGGCGCGGCACGTCTATCCGAAGGTCAACGGACAGCGCATTCACTGCGTCGTAGCGGGAAAAGGACAGCCGGTACTGCTGATACCCGGCTGGCCCCAGACCTGGTATACCTGGCGCTACGTCCTCCGCGCGCTTGCCGACGCCGGTTTTCAGGCGATCGCAGTTGACCCTCCCGGCATCGGCGATTCCGATAAGCCCCTCGGCGGCTACGACACCGGCAGCGTTGGCGCCGTTCTGCACGCGGTCATGGCGCAGCTGGGGCATCAGCGCTACAGCCTGGTGGGCCACGATATTGGTATGTGGATTGGCTACGCCATGGCGAGCGATTTTCCGCAGGCGATTGAGCGACTTGTGCTGACTGAAGCGGTGATCCCGGGGCTGGCCCCGGCCCCGTCGATTTTTGTCGCGCCGGAGGAGAATATTTTTCTTTGGCACTTCATGTTCAATCAGCTGGCTGATTTACCGGAAACCCTGACCTACGGCCGTGAATCACAGTATCTCAGCTATATATTCAACCGCTGGTCTCATCGCCGCGATCGGGTAGCCGCGGAGGTTTATATCGCCGCTTATTCTGCGCCAGGCGGGCTGCGCGCGGGCTTCGATTACTATCGAGCGATCCCGGAGACCATTCGACAGAATCAGCTCCGGGCGAAAACGGCCTTAACGATGCCGGTGCTGACGGTGGGGGCTGAATATGCAACGGGTGATGCGCCGCTAACAACCCTGCGCGGAAATGCCCACGATCTGCGCGGCGAGACGGTGGCCGACTGCGGCCATTTTATTACCGAAGAGCGTCATGAGGCGTTTATCGGGCTGATCGTCCCCTTTCTGTCAGAGGAAACTCCCTATGCCGCTTGATCCGCATATTGCCGACTTTCTCGCCGCGTCGTCGCACGCGGGCGCCCCGCCGCCCGCCACGCTGGCCGAGATGCGCGCGGCCACGGAAGCCGGTTTGCTTCAGCTCCAGGGGGAGATGGAAACCAGCGATGGCTACAAAGACTATGTCGCTACCGCTGATGATGGTCACAGTATTGCCCTTCGCGTCTATACGCCAGCCGGCTTAAACGCAGAAGCCGCGCGGCCGGCGATGCTGTTTGCTCACGGTGGCGGCTGGTGTCTGGGATCGCTGGCGCTGTACGATCGGCCCTGTCAGGCGCTGGCCAACGCTACCGGACGGGTAATCGTGTCCGTGGATTACCGACTGGCTCCCGAGCATCCGTTTCCGCGACCGCTAGAGGATGTTTACCAGGCGCTATGCTGGGTCTACGAACGGGCGCAGCGTTTAGGCATCGACAGCCGCCGCCTGGCGGTGGGCGGCGATAGCGCCGGCGGAAACCTTGCAGCAGCGACCGTGCTGCTGGCGCGGGATCGCGACGGCCCTCGCATCGAACATCAGCTGCTGCTGTATCCGGCGCTAAGTCGCGATATGGCAACCGGGAGCTATCGCGAGTTTGCTGAGGGCTACTATTTAACGCGCGATCCGATGGCGTTTTGCTGGCACAGCTATCTGGGAGAGCGTCGTCATCCTTACGCCGAACCGCTGGACGCGGCTTCACTGCGCGGTTTGCCGCCGGCAACTATCCTGAGCTGCGAATACGATCCGCTGCGCGATGAGGCCGAACGATACGCGCTTCGGCTTGAGGAGGCCGGGGTGGCGGTACGCTGCGAACGACTGCCGGGCATGGTGCACGCCTGTATCCATATGTCAGGGTTAACCCCGGCGGCGCGTCGGCTGTTTGAACTGGCACGCTGCTAAGCAAGCCTGGCGGCACGTCCCCGATGCCTGTTATCAACGATGGTCCGGTTCAGCCAGGCTGCCATTGATGATAACAATCAGGGGCGTGCCGCCTGTCCGCAGCAGCGGCTCGAAGAAGGTTCTCAGATTGAGCCGGCCGCCGCTGCGCGCGGCGTATCGTCAGCACTGCACGATAGCTCTCGGTCAAAATAGCGGATCGCGGGGGATCCTTGCGAAACGATTGCCGACAACGCATTAAGGATGAGGATCGTCATCTCTACCGGTTGTTATCGATCGCCCCGCGGGCTTGTGCCTCAGCCTGCGCCCTACCCGTGACGAATACCTTCGAGAAACAGACCGCATCTTCTCGCCCGATATAGGGGCCGTAGTTTTCAATACGCACGTAACCATTTTTCTCATAAAAACGTACCGCCCGCTGGTTAACTCGCCGGGTCTCAAGCCAAAGCTCGCGGTATCCCATACTCTTTGCCGATGTCTCCAGCAAAGCAAGTAAGGCGTGACCAATACCGCGAGCGCTGCGGTCGGAATACATCCTTTTAAGCTCGGCAATATCCTGCGATAAGGGCCGGATAGCGCCGCATCCTACGGCATCACCGCGCGGATTTCTTGCCAGGACCCAGAGCGTTCTGTCCCCGTCCATTGCGTCAACGGTGAAATGGCTTTTGCCACTGTCGCCGGTGAGCGCGGCAAGTTCAGCGGACAGCAATTCGATTAAACCATACGATTCGGGCGAACATGGATCCGCTTTCTCTACTGTTATCATGGAAATAGGTCCTTTATCAAAGCGTTGGTCAGCATAGAGAATGCTGGCGGAAAAGGCATCATCCTGGAGTCGATAATAAATCCCAAAGGCAGCCTTACCGGCTGCTTCGATGGATGGCGTTCGCGATGTCCTGACGCATACGGCACTCACTTGTCAGAATCAAAGTTCCAGCTAGCAGCGGTCGAAAGCGTTACAAACGGGCCCGCCAGCGTTCTGTTGTGGTGGCCAATAATTTCGTTTGCCGATAAATGAGGGTTATCAATTGTGGTATGCGCATCTGAAATCAGCACGGTGCTGAAGCCCAGTTCCGGCGCTGCCCGGCAGGTGGTGTCGACACAAAACTCTGTTTTCATTCCGACGATAACCAGCTGCTTGACGCCTCTGTGGCTGAGCTGAAGCTGCAGTTCGGTATCGCGAAAACAGCTGGGATGCTTTTTAGTCAAAACGCTATCCCGCTCGGCGTCCACGTCGAGTTCGGGTATCAGCTTTGTTAGCGGGCCGTGCTCTGAGAAGGGGGAATCGTCAGACCCAATGTGGCGAACAAAAAAGACCGGCACCTGAGAGCGCCTCGCTTTGGCGATGAGCAGGCAGATATTTGACAGAACCGCGTCTGCACAATGCGGAGCAGCCGGGCCGCGGAAAAGCCCCTCCTGCATATCGATAACGATTAGCGCTTGTTCAGATGAAATCATGATATGTCTCCATTCAAAATGTGATGAACGGAGAGCCGTGCCTCCCCGTCCGGACCGGCGGGGAGTGGGTATCTGTTTTGTCAGGAGCCAGACACAGATACGCCCACGCCGCCGCAGGTTGCGGTGGTGGTAGACGTCGTTGCTGGCTGAACTGACTGAATCATTTTCCGACCCTTACTTAGTCGTTAAGCGGTAATAACCAGAAATAGCAGGCATCACTCAGAAGTACTCTCATCTTATAGCACCGCTTAAATACCAAATTCAAGAGAGGGGTACGGCCCTACCTGCCCTCTTTTTTCGCACCAGGTTGGCATGTCGGCCACGGTTTTTGGCTCTCTGCCCGACCAGCGCCTAACCTGGACTCCAGGCGGATGCTATTCGGGTTAAATATATCGTTAACTCTGGCCCACCACTCCACGCTCCCTCCATAATCTGAGCAATATAAATCAATCATCCCCCGCCAGAATATTCATTCTACTCAGGGGGAACCATGAACAAACTCAATTACTCGCTTAAGTATATCGAATATTTACTCAGAAAAAGCAGAGTCTTTTTTACAACAGATCTTTACTATCATACTGCCGCGCTGACTAAAGTTTCAGGAAACGCATCAAACCTAAGAGACCCAGTGACGCTGAATGAGAAAATTTGTCATCGAATGATATTTGACCACAACTCATTTTATACCTTACTGGCTGATAAGCTGGCGGTGAGAGAGTATGTACATACAAGAACTCAGTTGGTTAAAACTATCCCATTAATTGGCGTCTACAACAGAGTCGATGATATCGATTTTAACAAGCTGCCTGAAAAATTCGTTTTAAAATGTAACCATGATAGCGGCAGCGCGGTGATTTGTACGGACAGAGAAAAGTTCAACCCGGTTAACGCCCTAAAAAAACTACGGCTGGCGCTTAAAAAGAACATGTATTACACTACCAGAGAATGGCAATATAAGAACATCCCCCCCGTCATCCTCTGTGAAAAATTTGTCGACTTATTTTCCGACAAGGAAAAAAGCAGCACCCCGGAAATGTTGAGAATACATTGTTTTCACGGCGTGGCATGCTTTGTCGAGGCGGATTTCACTGATGAAAACGGTAACGAATTCATTAACGTATATGACCGATCGTGGAATTTGCAGCCATTTCAGATGGAATACCCAAATACGCCAGACGCCGTACCGGAACCAAAATCATTTCATAGCGCCATCACCGCCGCTCAGGAACTGGCCAAAGAAATTGACTATTGCCGCGTTGACCTGATGCTGCAAGGCGATGACGTCTATTTCAGTGAAATCACATTAAGCCCAAAACGAGGCAAGCTTAAAATCACTCCGGCGCTGTGGGATGCTAAGCTAGGAGCAATGTGGCAATTACCTACCTAAAATAAGGCTCGACGGAGCCTTATTTATCAGTACGTTTGTTCAGCCTTAACCACTGGCCACGATAGCGTAAACACTGAGTGATTATCGCGTGTTAACGTGTAGCTAGCATCACCTCCGTGCGCCAGCATAATAGCCTTGACTACTGATAACCCTAATCCGCATCCATCAGGGTTAACGCTTCTTGCATATTCGCCACGCTGAAAAGGTTGGAATATATATTTCTGTAGTTCTTGCGGGATCCCTGGTCCCTTATCCTGCACCAGGATAAAATTATTTTTCCCTGAAACACCATTTTTCAAAATCAACGTTCGAGATGTTGAATATTTCAATGCATTATCAAAGAGAACCGTCAGGCACTGAATAATCCGCAACGGATCGCAGATGCAGTGCTGCTCTTTGAGTTCAGTTAAAATAGTAAACTGCTCTCGTCGAAACTCTGGTAAAAAGGTATCAAGGGCGCTGGTAATGGTGGCGGGAAGATCGACCTTCTTGAGCGTAAGAGTATACCCGGCGCCTCCGGAGGAGCTGACAACCCGCAGGTCTTCGATCAGATTGGTTAACCCTTCAGTTTGCTTAAGCAGGTTTCTGAACAGTGGCGGTTCGGGCTCAAACACCCCGTCAACCAGACCCTGAAGCCTTCCTCGTAGAATCGTCACCGGCGTTCTGAGCTCGTGCGCGATCGCCGCATTCCATAAATTCCGCTGAACATCCAGGGTCTGCAGTTTTTGCGCCATTTCATTGAAATCATTCACAAGGTTATTCATCTCCCCCAGCTGAGAGCTGGTGCAAGATGCCCGAGCATCAAGGTTTCCCTGGGAGATTTGTTTCAGGCTGGAGGCGACAGCGTTTAGCGGAGTCAGTATTCTTGACGACAGCTTAATGGTAAAGAACAGAGAAACGACAAGACTGGTTACCGAAGCAATCGCGATCCACATCCAGTCCAGCATGGTCATATCATCTTCATTACCTACGGTTGCGCCCCCCGGCAGATAGTCGATCAAAAAACTATAAAATAAATAAGAACCTACTACGGCTATTGCAATAATAGTGAAGGTGAGCAACAGCATATACGTTAATATTTGCCGACTCAGAATCGTTTCTTTATTCATTTGTTTTCACCCAAACGGTAACCCAGACCTCGAACGCTTTCAGGGATCCCCTTAAGGCCCGCTAGTTCGAGCTTTTTCCGCAGCTTACTCATGTGGCTATCCACCGTGCGATCGAGGGTATCACCTTCCGGCAGGCAGGCATCAAGCAGCTCTTCGCGAGAGCACACCTTTCTGGGATATCTCGCCAGATAGGTCAGGAGTTTAAATTCAGTTGTGGTCAGCAGCGGGGTGACGGACCGATCCCCAACGGTAATTTCAATAAAGAAATCATCCGGGTAGATTGTCATAAATGACGTTCTTAAGGGCCTTGAATTCACCAGTTCGGTATTCTGCCTGGTTCGCCGGAGCACCGCTTCGACTCTCGCGATAACTTCAGAGGGATTAAACGGTTTTATCACATAGTCATCTGCTCCCAGCCTCAGGCCCATCAGCTTATCGACGTCCTGATCCAGGGCGGTGACCATGATGACCGGTACATTGCTCTCTCTGCGCAAGGTCGTCAGGACGCTCCAGCCATCATACACGGGCAGATGGATGTCCAGTAAAATGAGATCTGGCTTATGTAAACGACTCAGGTTCAGGGCCTGCTCGCCGTCCGCAGCCCTGAGCGCCCTCATCCCTGCCCGATGCAAATAGCTTGTGAGTATGTCGGCAATTTCATCATCGTCTTCGACGACAACGATCAGGTTATTGTTGTTCATTTGATCTCCTGCCCGTACGGATCATCACTATTATTTTACGCTGAAAAGCTGGCCTGTCGTTATTAATTCACCCGCACTGCAGAGACTCATCGCAGGGGAATAAATGCCGCATAATTTACCTGCCCGGTAACGACGTGACAATCTGACTATTGGATTGTAGAAAAGTTGCAACAAAAATTAATTTTTACGGCTGTGCAGAAAAAACCTATAGGGAAAGTGCTGAAAGACCTGTCCATACTCGCTACACAATTCAGATATAAATGCTCAACATTGTCATGCAACACTCGGCCATCAATAGCCATTGCTGAATATGATTCATCTCATAACGGCAATTCTCGATAATACAATCGAGCGGTCATCGACTACTTCATTATGGTAATGAGCATGCATATTATAAAAAGCGTCTGCCTCCAAAAAATTATCGACTCTATTTTATTTATTCTTACGTCATGGGGGATGTTGTATGTCTGGCTGTTTCTGGTACATCATGTTGAAGAGAGAGTGACGACCACAATACTATCATCACCGTTCATATATGTTTGCATAGCCGTATCGGTGCTGTTGCTCAGCAAGCAAAAACAAGCGGGGGCGCTTAAAGATCTCTCGATCGTGACGTTCTGGCTTGCAGTAATATTTTTTTATAGCGCCGTCGTTTTTAATCTGCTTTTAAACATAACGCCTGAAATCGCTGATATCCTGTTTTATTATGAGTTTTTCCTGGTGATATTTTTCTGCGGCTCACCCATGTTTTTACTTATCCGGTTAATTTAAGCCACTCATTAACATGAGATCTCAACCAGGCGTAAAGGCAGTATCGAGGAAAAGCCCCTCATTATTTACCTCCACACTGTCTCCATAAACATCTCATACCGGGTCAATATCAGCCTCGTAGAATCAGCACAGGCTCTCAGTCTAACCCGGGCCGTAACCGGGATTTTGAGCAAAAAACGCAACCATTTTGGGCCGGTGATGCCCATGACAGAACCGATGCGCTTTCAGGCGCACAAGATGAAATAACTATGATTTATAAAGATACCGCTTATCCACCAGCCCCTTCCGAGGTGGGTAATTCACTTAAAATCCTGGCAATCCGCCACAGGAAAAAACTGTTCGTCACTTTTTTTCTTGTCTTTGCCGAAAATATCGCCTTTCTGCTCTACCCCGTAGCGGCGGGTGTCGCGATAAATGCCATTCTTGCCGGACAGACGTTCAGCGCGGCAATATATGGCCTGATGGTTTTGTTTATGTGGTTAATCGGCGCGGCAAGACGCAGTATTGATACGCGAACCTTTGCCAGGATCTACGCCAGGCTTGCCGTATCGGTAGTGGTCTCCCAACGAAAATACTCGCTCAATCATTCGGCTATTGCCGCCCGCGTGACGCTCTCGCGCGAGTTTGTTGATTTCTTTGAAATGCATCTCCCTCTGCTTATCACCTCGGTCATTTCACTTTTTGGCGCGGCAATAATGCTGCTATTGATTGAGTTCTGGGCAGGGGTTATCTGTTTGATCATTGTGGCAATCCTGATGTGTTTTGTATCCGGATATGCAGATAAAAACGAGTCGTTATACCGACGCCTGAACAATCGCCTGGAAAAAGAGGTCGAATATGTTCACAAGGCGGTGCCGCTGACGCTGAGCAGGCATTATTCCATCCTTGCGCGTCTACGTATCGCATTATCAGACAGGGAAGCGTGGGGATATTTAGCCATTGGTATCCTGATATCTTTACTTTTTACCATAACCATCATCTGGATGACGCTAACGCCGGGCACCAATGCCGGCCATATTTATTCCGTGATGACCTATATGTGGATGTTCGCGACGAGCCTGGACGACGCGCCGCAACTCCTTGAGAAATTCTCACAGCTCAGGGATATCGGCAAACGAGTCACGGCGGATGATGAGGTTCGGGTATCAAACGAATCATTTTGATGTTCCTGAACGTTATATTTGTTGACTGGAAGTTTATCTGATGCCGCAATTTTTTATTGAACGTCCCATTTTCGCCTGGGTGGTCGCCCTGTTTATTGTGCTGAGCGGAATACTGTCGATCCCGCGCCTGCCGATAGCGCAATATCCGGCTGTCGCTCCGCCGGGTATCATTATCTCGGTCAGCTACCCCGGCGCCAGCCCGGATGTCATGAACACCTCTGTCGTTTCGCTTATCGAACGCGAGATTTCGGCTGTGGATAATTTACTCTATTTTGAATCCTCAAGTGACACCACCGGCATGGCTTCAATTACGGTTACCTTCAAGCCGGGAACCGATATCAAGCTCGCCCAGATGGACCTGCAAAACCAGATTAAGATCGTGGAGGCGCGTTTACCGCAGGCGGTGAGACAAAACGGCATAAACGTTGAGGCAGCTAATTCCGGGTTCCTGATGATGGTGGGATTAAAATCCCAAAGCGGCGCATATGAGGAAGCAGATTTAAGTGACTATTTCGCCAGAAATGTGACCGATGAACTGCGACGCGTGCCGGGTGTAGGGAAAGTGCAGCTATTTGGCGGGGAAAAGGCCCTTCGCATATGGCTGGACCCAATGAAATTACACAGCTATACGCTTTCCGTCACGGAGGTATTAACGGCACTGAGTCAACAAAACGTGATCGTTTCGCCCGGCAGAACGGGAGATGAGCCTGCCGTCCCCGGCCAGGGCGTCACCTACCCGATTAACGTCAGAGGACAGCTCTCAACGGTTGAGGAATTTCGCAATATCACGATTAAATCGCAGGCCTCAGGCGCGCGTCTGAAATTATCTGATATTGCCCGCGTAGAGTCCGGGTTACAAAGTTATGCATTTGGCATTCGTGAGAATGGCGTTCCCGCAACGGCGGCGGCTATTCAGCTTTCGCCGGGAGCAAATGCTATCAGCACGGCATCGGGTATTCGCGCGCGGCTGACGGAATTGTCAGCCGTGCTTCCTGAAGGAATGGAGTTTACGGTTCCTTTTGACACCGCGCCTTTTGTTAAGCTTTCAATCATCAAAGTTGTGCAGACCTTTGCCGAAGCGATGGTGCTGGTCTTCCTCGTGATGCTGCTTTTCCTGCATAAAATCCGCTGCACTATTATTCCCGCTATCGTCGCCCCTGTGGCTTTGTTGGGTACCTTTACGGTGATGTTATTAAGCGGCTATTCGATCAACATACTGACCATGTTTGGCATGGTGCTGGCGATCGGCATTATCGTCGATGATGCGATCGTTGTGGTGGAGAACGTCGAACGTCTGATGGAGGAAAAAGGGCTCTCCCCCAGGGAGGCAACGCGAGAAGCTATGCATGAAATCACCCCGGCAATTATTGGCATTACGCTGGTACTGACCGCGGTATTTATTCCTATGAGTTTTGCCAGCGGATCCGTCGGGATTATTTACCGACAATTCTGCATTTCTATGGCGGTATCCATTTTATTATCGGCATTTCTGGCGCTGACTCTCACCCCTGCGCTCTGCGCAACGCTGCTCAAGCCGCACAGTCATGATCAAAGTAAAAAAAGAACCTTTTCCACGTGGTTCAACGCACGTTTTAATCGCCTCAGCGCCTTTTACGAATCCGGACTGGGGTTTGTTCTGACGCGGAGCGGACGCATGATGATGCTCTATGCCGCGCTATGCTTTGCGCTGTATGCCGGACTCTCGTCATTGCCTTCGTCATTTTTACCGGATGAAGATCAGGGCTACTTTATGTCGTCAATCCAGCTTCCAGCAGACGCGACGATGCAGCGAACGCTTAAGGTGGTGCAAAAATTTGAGGACGAAATCGCCACTCAGCAGGCCGTTGAAAGCAACATTATGATCCTCGGATTTGGCTTTTCAGGCTCAGGCCAGAACTCGGCTATGGCTTTTACCACGCTGAAGGACTGGAAAAAACGCGTGGGCACGACCGCCCAGAATGAGGCTGACTATATTCAGTCCAGAATGGAAAACGTGCCTGACGCGGTAACGATGAGTCTGCTTCCCCCGGCTATTTCCGATATGGGGACATCATCCGGGTTTACCTATTATTTGCAGGACCGGGCCGGTAAGGGCTATCAGGCGCTCAAAAAGGCCGCGGATGGTCTCGTGCAGCACGCGAATCAAAGTCATCAGTTGTCAGACGTCTATATCGATGGGCTTCCGGAAGGTACCAGCCTTGCTCTTGACGTGGACAGAGAAAAGGCGGAAGCGATGGGCGTATCGTTTGACGAAATTAATCAAACGATTTCTGTCGCCACGGGTTCGAATTATATCAATGATTACACCAACAAGGGTCGGGTTCAGCAGGTGATTGTCCAGGCCGATGCGCCACACCGCATGCAGCCGGAGCAATTATTAGCCCTATCGGTCAAGAACCGCTCGGGGCAGATGCTGCCTTTAGCCACCTTTGTGACGCTATCCTGGAACGTCGCCCCGCAGCAGCTGAGTCGCTATCAGGGGTATCCTGCCATACGCATTACCGGCAGCGCCGCCGTAGGGCAATCTACCGGTAATGCCATGAAGGCAATGGAGGAGCTGTCGCAACAGTTGCCGTCGGGTTTCGCAGGAGAATGGGCGGGAAGTTCATTGCAGGAAAAAGAGTCTGCGTCGCAGTTACCGGGGCTAATTGTGCTCTCGGTGTTGGTCGTATTTATGGTCCTGGCGGCGCTATATGAAAGCTGGTCTGTTCCATTCGCGGTTATGCTTGTTGTTCCTCTGGGCCTGCTCGGCGCGGTTATCGCCGTTACCGCAGTCAATATGACCAACGACGTCTTCTTCAAGGTAGGCCTGATAACCCTTATTGGACTTTCCGCCAAGAATGCAATCCTGATTATTGAATTTGCCAGACAATTAATGAGCCAGGGTATGAGTTTGCTCGAAGCAACGCTGATCGCGTCGAAGCAGCGTTTACGCCCGATCCTCATGACATCGCTGGCGTTTACATTAGGCGTCGTACCCTTGATGCTTGCCAGCGGAGCGAGTGACAGCACCCAGCATGCCATAGGAACGGGTGTTTTCGGGGGCATGATTAGCGGAACCTTACTGGCTATCTTCTTTGTTCCCGTATTTTTTGTCGTGATTACGCGGTTTATTAAAATACGTAAATAAGGCTAACCCCAGCCGCTCTCCCGGCCAGCTACCGCACCTGCTGGCCGGAATTAAGTTGCATAAGAAATTAAACCACCCGAGATTATTATGAGCATTATAAAAACCCCAGGACTGATTATTCGCCCATTTATGGAAAAGGATGCCGCCGCCCTTTTTGACTACCTTTCCTCGCCGCTGGCCCCTTGTTTTTTGGATGAAAAACTACATTCGTTAGAAGAGGCAAAGAACGACATGCTTAGAAGAGCGAACGACCCGGGGCAGTTTGCCGTCTGTATCAAAGAAACAGACCACTTAATCGGGCATCTTTTTGCAGACAATAGCGGCGAACCAGACAGCGATACCTGGTCGGTAGGATGGCATTTTAACTCACGCTATGCGAAGCAGGGTTTTGCAATACAATCGGCCACCGCCCTGTTTCAATATTTATTCAATGAAAAAGGCGCCAGGCGTTTGTACGCATGGGTTGAAGATTACAATCTGGCTTCGCAAAAGCTTTGTGAACGTCTTCATATGCGACGTGAAGGTTGTTTTAAAGAGTTTGTTTCCTTTGAAAGGGAGAACGGGGAAAAAAGATACGATAATACGTATATCTACGCGCTGCTAAAAAAGGAGTGGGTTCAGTAGCTGATTAAGTGCAATGTCCGCGCCTGGCAGACCTGCCCCCTTAGCCCCTGCTCACGCAGCCGATAGCGCGTAATGAGCGGTATGTTATATTGCCTCTACTTATTTCATTACCTGGCTGTACCAATATGGACATTACCTTAATGCGGCACGGGAAGCCTGAAATCGCCGCTCGCCACGGCGTGCGCTGGCTTAGCGCCCGCGAAATGCACGCCTGGATAACGGATTAC